>PKZR01000378.1:0-10085 GCA_003133815.1 Limisphaerales bacterium
GAAACCGCCGGGCACGATGACGCAGTCGGTGTCGCCGAGCGAGGCGTCCTTGTGCCAGACAAGGCGCGCGGCATGGCCGAAGTGCCGCACAGCGTGGACGGCGTCCTGATCGCAGTTGCTGGCGGGAAATTGGAGGACGGAAAAGTTCATAGTCAGTGGTCAGTGGTCAGTAGCGATATTCGCGCCAGTTGCTATTGACTACGAACTGCTGACTACTGACCGTTCTCATTCGATTTCCAGTTTGTAATCTTCGATGACCGGATTGCTCAAAAACTTGTGACAAGCGGAATCGAGCGCCTGGCGCGCAGCTTCCTCGTCGGTGCCGTCGAGTTCGATCTCCAGGAATTTGCCGACGTGGACGGCTTTGATGCCGGTGTGGCCCATGTGTTCGAGGGCCTTCAAAACCGTAATGCCTTGCGGGTCAACGACGGCTTTCTTCGGGGTGATAATGATTTTAGCTTTCATGCTCGCGCCCGCAGAGTTTCAGGTTTCAAATTGCAATTTTCAAGTTTTGATTTTTGAAATCATCCTCGTCATCCTCCTCATTCTTGCCAATTGGCGAAAATGAGGAGGAGGCGGATTGCGGCATTGAAATTCTTCCGGCTCTGCGCCATTGTTCCCGCATGAGCGTTACTCAACCATCTGAAGAATCTCAAGTCTGCAACATCGGCGAAGTCCGCAAGGCCGTCGAGCCTTGCACCATCGTCATCTTCGGCGCGAGCGGCGACCTCACGGCGCGCAAGCTGATTCCCGCGCTGTATCATCTCGCCAAGGACAAGCAGATGCCGCCGGCGTATCGCATCATCGGCTTCGCGCGGCGCGACAAGACGGATGAATCGTGGCGGACGGAATTGCGCACGGCGCTCGACCAGTTTTCGCGCACCAAGCCCGTGGACGAACAGGTCTGGAAAGATTTTTCCGCAAACATTTTTTATTGCATCGGCGACCTGACCGACGCGGCGGCGTATCAAAAGTTGGAGCAGAAACTGACTTCGTTCGGCAGCGCGCCGTTGCGGAAAAATCTTTTGTTTTATCTCGCCACGCAGCCGAGCCAGTTCGCCGATGTCATCCAGCAATTGCACGATTCAAAATTGTTGCATCGCGAAAACGGCGGCGNNTGGAACCGCGAATCCGTTGACTTCGTCCAGCTCACCGTCAGCGAAAAACTCGGCGTCGGCGAGCGCGGCGGTTATTACGAGGAAGCCGGCGCGATCCGCGACATGGTGCAGAACCACATGCTGCAAGTGCTGTCGCTCATCGCGATGGAACCGCCCGTGTCGCTCGAAGCCGAAGCCGTCCGCGACGAAAAAGTGAAATTGCTGAAATCCATCCGCCACCTCACGCCCGCCGATGTCGCGAAACAGGTCGTGCGCGGACAATACTTCGCTGGTTCGGTCAACGGCGAACCGCGACCCGGCTACCGGCAGGAACCGAAAGTAAAATCCGATTCCAACGTCGAGACGTTCGTCGCGATGAAATTGCTGATTGATAATTGGCGCTGGTCGGGCGTGCCGTTTTATTTGCGCACCGGAAAAAATCTGCCGCAAAGCGCGAGCGAAGTGCGGATTCAATTCAGTCACACGCCGAATGTTTTGTTCGCCGCGCAATGCGGAAACAAACTGGACGCCAACGCGCTCACGTTGCGCCTGCAGCCGAACGAAGGGATTTCCCTGCACTTCAACGGCAAGGTTCCCGGCATCGGCACCAGCGTGCGGCCCGTGCGGATGCATTTCAGTTACGATTCCGAGTTCGGCGCCTACACCCCCGAAGCCTACGAACGCCTGTTGCTCGACGCCATCGTCGGCGACGCGACGCTCTTCATCCGCCGCGACGAAGTCGAGACCGCCTGGAAAATCGTGGATTCAATCCGCACCGGCTGGCAGAACAAGCCGCTGACCAACCGTGAATTTTACGCCGCCGGCACGTGGGGCCCGATTGCCGCCGACGATCTGCTCGCGCAAAGCGGCCACGAATGGCACGAGCCGCAGGTGATAAAATAAAAATTTAATTTGGGAGGGACGGCGTGTCGCCGTCCCAATATAAAAAACGTGGAAAATTTTTGGGACGCCGATACGGCGTCCCTCCCATAATTGATTTTATGCCGCCAGATTACGCGCCGTTTGAGGAACCCGGACGAAAACACCCGGCGCGCGGCGTTTTGATTTCATCTGACCAGCCGACGATTGTTTTTCTCACTGTTTGCACCCAAGACCGCCAACCTTGGCTCGCAAAACAAAATGTCCATGACGCGCTCAAAAAAATCTGGCTCTCAACTGACACCTGGATCGTGGGCGATTATTTGTTGATGCCCGACCACATCCATTTATTTTGCGCTCATCGAGATTTGAACGTCACCTTGCAACGCTGGGTTTCATATTGGAAACGCGAATTTAGCTGCCTCCATTTGCCTGAAGCCGGAGAATGGCTGCGGAATTTCTGGGATACGCGTTTGCGTCGAAGTGAAAATTACACGCAGAAATGGAATTACGTCCGCGAAAATCCCGTGCGCGCAGGATTGGTGAAACAGCCTGACGATTGGCCGTTTCAAGGACGGATGAATATTTTACCGTGGTAAAATTTCCGGGACGGACGCCATGTCGGCGTCCCCTTATTTTGTATTTTGATTTGGGACGGCGACACGCCGTCCCTCCCAGATTTAATTTATGCAAAACTTTGAACTCATTTCCTTCGCCAGCGCCGACAAACTGGCCCAAGACGTTGCCAGCGCGTGGCTGGACGAAATCGCGGCGGCCAATCACGCGGCCAGACCGCATTGTGTCGCGCTTTCCGGCGGACGCATCGCGCTGAAATTTTTCACGTCCGTCGTCGCGCAGACCAAGGCGCGCGAAATCTCGCTTGGCCTCGTCCATTTTTTCTGGGCGGACGAACGCTGCGTTCCGCCGGACGACGCGGAAAGCAATTTTCGCGCGGCGCACGAACTCCTGTTCGCGCCGCTGCGCATCAACGACGCGCAAATCCATCGCATCCACGGCGAAGACTCGCCGCAAATCGCCGCGCATAAAGCGACGATGGACATTTCGCACGTCGCGCCGAAAAATTCCGCCGGCCAGCCGGTTCTGGATTTGATTTTTCTCGGCATGGGCGAAGACGGCCATGTCGCGTCTTTGTTTCCGGGCAAAATGGAAGGGAAAATGCCTGCCGATATTTTCTGTGCCGTGAACAATTCACCCAAACCGCCGCCGGATCGTGTCACGTTGAGCTACGCCGCCATCGCCACCGCGAAAAATGTCTGGGTGCTGGCTTCCGGCGCAGGCAAAGAATCGGCGTTGCGCGAATCACTTTCGCCGTCGAAAAAAACTCCGCTGGCAAAAGTCATCCAATCGCGGGCGCAGACGAAGATTTTCACCGATTTTCCGCTGGCATGAATTTGTAACCAAACGGTTAATTGCGGATTTTCTCACGATTTCCCAATAAAACAGGATTTTCGTATGGGGTGAACACCTGATATGATTTTGAAAACTTTTTGATAAATTTTTTGAACAAAGTGAAATGAGGCTGGTCTCATGTTACGAACGAAATGAATTTCGCTGTTCGTTTAGGGTTGGCAGAGAGGTTTTGCTCGTGGCGCGGCTCGGACAGCGACCCCAAGTTGGCCCGCCACCCTTCTGAGCGCCTTGGTGAAGGCGTATAAACCTCGTCACCAAGCAAGGCCGGACGCAAGTCCGGCCTTTCGCTTTTTAACAGAATGACCGGCCGAAATCCGCATTGATTCAGGACGAAAAACGGTTAGAATTCCGAACGCATGAAACATCAGCTTGATTTCGAGAAGCCCATCATCGAACTGCAAACCAAGCTGGACGAACTCCGCCAGCACCCGGAAAAACATTCGCTCGGCATCAGCTTCGACGAAGAAATCCAGCTCATCGAAAAAAAACTGGAAGAAACCCGCCGCCAGATTTTCCTGAACCTCACCGCCTGGCAACGTGTGCAGCTCGCGCGGCATCCGCGCCGGCCTTATACGCTGGATTATATCGGCAGCGCGTTCACGGATTTTCAGGAACTCCATGGCGACCGGCTTTTCGCCGAGGATCGCGCGATGGTCGGTGGATTTGCAAAACTGGGCGAACAACGCGTCGTCGTCATCGGCACGCAAAAAGGCCGCGATACGAAGGAAAATATTTTGCGCAATTTCGGTTCCGCGCATCCCGAAGGTTATCGCAAGGCGCTTCGCCTGATGCGGCTCGCGAATAAATTTTCTTTGCCCGTCATCACGCTCATTGACACAGCGGGCGCGTATCCGGGCGTCGCCGCCGAGGAACGCCACATCGCCGAGGCCATCGCCGTTAATCTGCGCGAAATGACGTTGCTCGAAGTTCCCATCATCGCGGCGGTCATCGGCGAAGGCGGTTCCGGCGGCGCGCTGGGCATCGGCGTCGCGGACCGCGTTTTGATCTTGGAGAACGCGTATTATTCCGTCATCAGCCCCGAAGGTTGCGCGGCAATTTTGTGGAAAGACCGCGCCAACGCCGCCAAAGCCGCCGCCGCGCTCAAGATCACCGCGAACGATCTGCTCGAATTCAAGCTCGTGGACGAAATCGTGCCCGAACCGCTCGGCGGCGCGCACACGGACACGGCGTTGACGGCGGCGAACCTGAAAACGCACCTGCTCAAACATCTCGAGGAAATTCTCGCGCTGCCCATCGCCGAGCGGCTGAAATTGCGTTACGAAAAATTCCGCTCGCACGGACATTTCACCGAGAAAATCGAATCCGCCGAAAACGACGCGATTCCGCAGGCGTCCGCCGCGTAAAAAACTCCCGTGCTTTATCCGCTCACTTTCCATCCGATTTTCAAGGAACGCATCTGGGGCGGACGCGAACTCGAAAAACTTTACGGCAAAAAACTTCCGGCCGGCAAAGTCATCGGCGAATCGTGGGAAATTTCCGACCGGCCCGGCGACGAAAGCATTGTCGCCAACGGCCCGCTCGCCGGAAAAAATTTGCGCTGGCTCATGGAAAATCACGCGCGCGAATTGCTCGGCGACGCAAAACCGGCGAGCGGAAATTGTTTTCCGCTTCTGATTAAAATTCTCGACGCGCGGGAAAAACTTTCGCTGCAAGTCCATCCGCCCGCGAGCAAGGCCGTCGAACTCAAAGGCGAACCGAAAACCGAAATGTGGTTCATCGCCGACGCCGCACCTGGCGCGGAACTGTTTGTCGGTTTGAAACGCGGCGTGACGCGCGCGGAGTTTGAGAAAAAGATTTCCGACGGCAGCGTCGCTGACTGTTTTCATCGCGTGCCCGTGCGCGCGGGCGACACGATGTTTCTGCCGAGCGGCCGCGTCCACGCCATCGGCGACGGCCTGGTGATTTTTGAAATCCAGCAAAACTCGGACACGACGTATCGCGTTTTTGACTGGAACCGCGTCGGCTTGGACGGCAAGCCGCGCGAACTGCACATTGCTCAATCGCTGGCTAGCATTGATTTCAAAGATTTCGAGCCGGAACTGGTTTCCGAAAAACTTTCCGGCGACGAGAAAATCAAATCGCGTTCGCTCGTCCACGACAAACTTTTCAATGTCGAAAATTTGGAAATAAAAACGGGCGCAGTCGCAAAATTGAAGGACCGAAAACTCCAGATCGTCGCGGCGGTAAGCGGCCAGATCGAAATTAAAAACAATTCGGAAACCGTGAATTTATCCGCAGGACAATTCTGTCTGGTTCCGGCTATTTTGGAGCGGACGGAATTATTCGCGAAATCGGATGCGTCCTTGCTGCGTGTCGAGGCGAATTGATTTTACCACAAAGTTCCCGGTGACGGCTTGTGGTTTTGTCGTCGTTGCAAATCCCGGGACATTTTTTCCCGAATTTGCGCTTTTTGAGCCGGGCTCGCGGCTGCAAGTTCTTTGGCGTATTTCTGTTCTAATGAATCAAGTGTCGCTGTTTTCTTGCCACGAAAAAACCGCTGACTGCCATCTGCAATAAATCCATTTTTCATAAATCAATTCAGCGACAAATCATCCGGCATCTGCGAGAGGAGCTTGTTCTTCCAACCGCCTTTGCTTTTGAGGATTTTCTGCCAGAGCTGGTCGGGCGGCGTTTCAAAGACGAGTTCGAGCGACGCGGGAAACGTGAGCCACGCCTTGCGCTTCATTTCATTCTCAAGCTGGCCGGGCGACCAGCCGGAGTAACCGGCAAAGAGCCGGACTTTCTTGGCGGCCGAAAGGGACTCGCCCAAGTCCGCGAGCTCGTCGAGCGAATGGCCGAGCGCGAGGTTGGGCAGCACGCCGGCGTCGGGGATGAAATTGTCCGTGTGCAGAAAGCTCAGCGACGCGGGCTGCACCGGCCCGCCGAGGAAGAGCGGCGATTCCTTGAGCGCGTCGGACAGGTTGGCGGTGATCATCTCGCCGACGGTCTTGCCGAGCGAGCGGTTGAGGACGAGGCCGAACGCGCCCTCGGCGTTGTGCTCACAGACGAGGATGACGGTGTGCTGGAAAAACGAGCCGCCCAAATCGCCGCTGTCCAGCAGCAACTTGCCCTTGAGATATTTTGGCGGTGCGCCCATTGCCGGAAGCAATGTGCATCAGGAAGGCGCGCTTGGCAACAGGCTCGAAACGGAATTTTATGCGGCAGCTTTGGACGCGGCGAGGTCGGCCTTGCGTTCGCGCAGGCTGCGGAAGAACTCGTAACCTTCGCGGCAGCGGCGCACGAGAATGTCCTTGTCCTCCAGCATCGTCTTGATGATGCGCAGGATCGGCTTCGGGCGTAGATAATAGGTGCGGTAAAAACGGTCCACTTCCTCGAAGATCTTGTCCTTGTTCAAGCCGGGATATTCGAGCGTGCTCTGTTGCAGGCCATCGGCTTCGATGAGGTCGGTCTTGTCCTTCTTCACGAACCAGCCGTTTTGCTTGGCCATCTCGTAAAGCTCCGTGCCGGGATACGGCGCGGCGAGCGANNGCCTTGGTGAAGCGGCGCATCTCGTCCATGGTCACGCCCTTCTTGATGCGGGTGAGGATGTCGTCGTTGCCGCTCTCGTAGCCGACGAGGAACAGGCGCAGGCCGTTGTCCTTGAATTGCTTGATCGTGTCGTAGTCCAGATTGGCGCGGCTGTTGCAGCTCCAATGCACACCGAGCGGCGCGAGCTTCTTGGCGATTTCGCGGGCGCGNNTCCGCGACGTTCTGCGGCGAGCGGACGCGATACTTGTGTCCGCCGATCGTCTGCGGCCAGAGGCAGAAACTGCACTGCGCCGGGCAGCCGCGGCCGGTATACATCGAAATATACGGATGCAGCAGGTAGCCGATGAAATACTTCTCGATCTGCAAATCGCGCTTATAGACGTCCGCCACCCACGGCAGCGTGTCCATGTCTTGGATCATTTCGCGCTCGGGATTGTGTTTGATTTTTCCGTCCTTGTCCTTGTAAGACAAGCCGGCAATCGTCGAAAGGTCGCGATCCTCGGCGACTTCCTTGCAGGTGAAATCGAATTCCTTGCGGCCCACCCAGTCAATCGCGGACGACGCCTTCAACGTTTCCGTCGGCAACACCATCGTGTGCGCGCCGACAAAGCCGATCTTGGTATCCGGCTTCTGCGCCTTGATGGCCTCTGCGACCTTGCAATCGTTTTTCAGCGACGGCGTGGACGTGTTGATGATGACATGATTGAAATCCTTCGCGATGGCGAGACACTTGGCCACGTCAATGTCATGCGGCGGGCAGTCGAGCAGTTTGCTGTCCGGCACGAGAGCGGCCGGTTGCGCGAGCCAGGTCGGATACCAGTAGCTGGTGACTTCGCGCCGCGCCTGATAACGCGCGCCCGCGCCGCCGTCGAAACCGTCAAACGACGGAGGTGAAAGGAACAGTGTTTTGCTCATTTGGTTCTTAAATTGATTCTGAGCCGAAAATTATTCGGCTTTCTTCGCATCTTTTATTTTCGCAAGTAACTCATCGCGTTCGGATGTGTCAGTCGTGCCGCAGGAGCTGCCGACGTGCGACGCGTGATCGTGATGCACTTCATTTGCAAATGCGCCGCGCGCGCCGGCGGCAGGGGAGTTGATCGCGGCCTTCGCCTCGGCCAGATGGCCCTTGCCGATGGTCGCGCCGTTGAACGCGCGCTTCGCCAGTTCCGGCGACGCGGGATACGGCTTCGGTTTCGCGCCGAAGTTGTATTTGAAATTTTTCCAGTTGTCGCCGGATTGATAATTCGTGCCGAGCGCGCCACTGGGGTCGTAACCGCAATGCACCATGCAATGCTCGCAGCGCGGGTCGCGGGCGATGCCGTTGACGACGCCGTATTTCTCCCATTGCACTTTCGTGAGCATTTCCTGATAGCCGGGATAATGGCCGTCGGTCATCAGGTAGCACGGCGCCTTCCAGCCCTTGACGTTGTAGGTCGGGATCGCCCACGCGGTGCAGGTCAGCTCGCGTTTGCCCGCGAGAAATTCCTGATAAACCGGCGTGCCGAAAATGGTGAACGCCTTGCCCCAGTCCTGGATCTTCGCAAATTTCGCGCGTGTCATGTCGCGCGTGAGGAAAAACTGCTTGGGATCCTTGCCGAGGCGCGAAACCATGTCTTTCTTCGCGGCATCGTAATCATAGCCGGGCGAAATCGTGTGACCGTCCACTTCGAGCGAACTCAAATACTTGAACATGTCTTCGATCTCTGCCACGTCGGTTTCGCGATAGACCGTGGTGTTCGTCGCGACCTGGTAGCCGATGATCTTGGCCATCTTGATCGCCTCCACACATTCCTTAAACACACCTTCGCGCTCGACGATCAAATCGTGCGTGAATTCCAAGCCGTCCACATGGACGTTCCAATACATCCATTTGGTTGGACTAATCACAACTTTCTTCTTCGCCGCGTCGTCGGATTTGCGGATGACTTCAGCTTCCTTTTCGGTGATCAGTTTGCCGTCCAGCAGTTTTTTCAGCTTCGTCTCCAGCGCCGGAGAATAAACCGCCGCCAGATAATCGCGCATTTTTTTGCGCATGAACATGCCGTTCGTGCAGATGTAGAGCACGCGGCCCTGTTCGAGCAGACCGGCGATAAGTTCCTCGATCTTCGGATAAATCAGCGGTTCGCCGCCGCAGATGGAAACCATCGGCGCATCGCATTCCACGGCCGCTTGCAGGCATTGCTCCAACGGCACCATGTCCTTGAGCGACGTGGAGTATTCGCGGATGCGCCCGCAGCCGGTGCAGGTCAGGTTGCAGGTGTGCAACGGTTCAAGCTGCAGGACCATCGCGAACTTCGGCGTCTTGCGGACTTTATGTTTAATGATGTGGCTGGCGATTTTCTTCGTCAGCGCGAATGGGAAACGCATAGTTTATTTGATTAAAGCAACCTCTGTTGAAATTTCAGGAAATGAACCCGGCGCATTCGTCGGCAACGGGTCAGCCCTCAGCAAATGTCCCATTCCCGGCACCAAAAAATCCATGGGCGAAACGGATGTGCCTGTGTTAATGCCGCTGCAACCGGTGCTGGACATCGCCAGAGCCGTCAGAAACGCAAAAAACATGAAATTCCAATTCAATTTCACCGTGGCTAGTATAAATTAGCCCGGCACGATGGCAACTTTTAATTCCCACCCCGGCCGACCCACCAATCCTAAATTGGCGGTGGCTGGCCTGTTTTTGTTGACCAGCCTCCTGCTCTCCGCCGGTGAAGACCAGAAGAAAATCTTCGCCGCGCGCGCAGAAACGGAGTTCCAACGCGCCAAAAAACAATATCAAGCTGACGCAAATAATTCCACCAACGCCTGGCAGTTTGCGCGGACGTGTTATGACTTTGCCGATTTCGCCACTTCCGACCCCGAACGCGCCGACATTGCAAATCAGGGCATCGCCGCCTGCCGCCAGACCACGGCCCGAGAGCCAAAAATCGCCGCCGGACATTATTACCTCGCCATGGATCTCGGCCAGCTCGCGCGCACGGAATTGCTCGGCGCACTCAAGCTAGTCAGGGAAATGGAGCGTGAGTTCAAAACGGCGGCGGAATTGGACGCTCAGTTCGATTTCGCAGGACCCGAACGGAATCTCGGCCTGCTTTACCGAGACGCCCCCGGCTGGCCCGCGAGCATCGGCAGCAAGCGCAAGGCGCGGACTTATCTGGAACTGGCCGTCAA
>PKZR01000378.1:10166-10661 GCA_003133815.1 Limisphaerales bacterium
AAACTAAAGTTTGCGGCCATCCGGCTCCTGAATTATTCTCCCGCCACAAAATCCGGATTGTGCAGCCAAAGGCATCATGGCCAAAAAAATCATAGCAGCGTTGACCGACTCGACCTTGTTTTTGAAGGAATGGCTCGCCAACCCGCAGCGCACCGGTTCGGTGGCTCCCAGTTCGCCGCAACTCGCCGCCGCCATGGCCCGCTGGCTCCCGTCCGACCCCAAAAGCCACGTCCTTGAACTCGGCCCCGGCACCGGCGCGGTCACGCAAGGCCTGCTCCAGCACGGATTGCGACAGGAAAAACTCATCGCCATCGAACACAATCCCAAGCTGGCAAAAATGCTGCGCGAAAAATATCCCCGCGCGCAAATCATCCATGGCGACGCCTGGCAGCTCGACGTCCTCCTTCGCGAATTGCGGGAGCCGGTCACTTCCGTCGGCGCGGTCATTTCGAGTTTGCCGCTGCTCAATTTCTCCGAGGACCAGGCCGAGGCGCT
>PKZR01000357.1 GCA_003133815.1 Limisphaerales bacterium
CTGAAACATTGTCCATATTGCCGCTGTCCTTCTGGGTGGTCGTTGCAATACTCGTCGGTGGCGGCGTCTGGTCGTTCAGGCGGATGAACGACGGGATCGGGCTTCCCATGCTGTTGGTGCTGGTCACTACGGCGGTCTGGTATGTGGGCGACGTTTTCTACAATGACTACGCCCACCGTCATGTCAAGCTGTTCGACACCGTCACCCTTGAAAATGCCTGGTGGCAGGTGGCATGGTTCCTGACGGTTTTTCTTGTGATGACGCCAGCCATCCACCAGCGGCTCAACCGCCGCTATCTGCAACGCAGCAGCGGCGTGTTGCAACTTTTCAAACAAGGCGTTGACCAACCGGAGATACAAAAATCGTTGAACTCGCTGTTCCGGGGTTGCACCACGGTCTGGGCCATTCTGTTTCTGGTAGCCATCGTCCGGCTCAAGACGGAGGTCATTTTCTTCCTATTCCCGTTTTTGGGCCACAATGCCAGTCCATGGTCCCATGGGCGGATAGGAGCCGGCCTGGATTTTTTAGACATTTTTGCCGTCTATCTGCAACTGCTGGTCGCTTCGATGTTCGGCGTGGTGGCGGCTTTGGCCACAGACCGTCGCGTCCGCAATTACGCCCTGCTTTTGGTCCTGCTGACATGGCCCTATTTCATTTTTGACCGCACGCGCAACTCGATGCTGGCGATAATAATTCCCGGAGTGTTGAGCTGGGTGTTTCTGCGGCTGCGCGGCGGGATGTGGAAAAAAGTAGTGGTGCTTCTGTCGGTTTTTCTTGTGATCAACACATGGATGAAGTTTGTCATCGCCAACCGCGGAACGATGAACATCACCGCCGCCTTTGAACAAAAGGGGTTGAACCTTGCCGACCAGAAAAAAGTCCATAATGAGGGGCTGAACATGTTTGAGGAATTGTGCTGGATCAGCACCTTCATAGACAAGGGCACCTATCATGTCAATTGGGGCACACGCTATTTCGCGGAACTGGTGAATCCGATTCCGCGCGCCATCTGGCCCGGCAAACCGCTGATCGGGATAGACTACTCCATCGCCCGCGGCATGAGTTATGGCAGCGGAACGGATGCGGCGGGAGTTGTTGCCACCGTTTCCACCGGCTTCATAGGGCAGGGGGTGGTCAACTTTGGCCGTGTTCTGGGGCCCATGGCGGCGGCGCTGCTGATGTGCCTCTGGGTGACTGCGCTGGCCCGGCTGGACTTGAATATTCACGCGCTGGGGCGGTTGCCCTTGTATAGCCTGGGGATCATCCTTACTTTCAACCTGGGCCGTGATATCACGCTGATTACAATCTATCCGTTTTTATTTGGCGCGCTGGCTGTCTGGTGGCTGGATCGCCACCGGCCACAAGAAGTTGCCGGGCGGGCACCTGCACCGGCAGCGGCTCAATCAGCAGGGCGTCCGCGCCCGTCCAGAAGGCCGTCATCGCCATTTGCCCGGCGCGCGGCTTCGGGCGGATTTGTAAAAAGAAGAAATGCGAAAACAAATGCTGAAAGCAGAAATTGAGAAGCTCAAATGCTGAAATCATTTCCATTTTCTCCCTCCCATTTTGGAATTCTGAATTCAGATTTTTAGAATTGCCTTGTGAATTCAACTGTCAATTTTCCGGCCACTCAAAATGAAGTGAAGCTGCCAAAGGATATCCGGGTGGCAGTCTTGTTTTATCGATTCGGCCCCTATCATCATGCGCGCCTGAACGCTGCCGGGAGGTTGATGTCGGTCTGGGGACTGGAAGCCTGCGCCATGGATGACATCTATGCATGGTCCAAGGTGGAGGGGGCGGCCTCCTTCACGAGGGTGACATTGACAAACCGCGATACCGGCGGCCGGCATTGGAGACGGGAACTTCAACGCAGACTGTGGTGTGCGCTGGATGAGATCCGACCACAAGTCGTAGTAGTCAATGGCTGGTCGTCCACCGATGCCTTCAGCGCGCTTCGGTGGTGTGCAGAGACGAACATACCGGCGGTGATCACTTCTGAAAGCACGGCCTGGGATGACCCCCGCATGTTTTGGAAGGAATGGATCAAAGGCCGGCTGGTGAAAATGTTTGGCGCCGGACTGGCTGGCGGTACGCCACACATAGATTATCTTGCGCAGCTCGGACTGCCTCGAGGCCGCATTTTCAATGGCTATGACATCGTGGATAATGACTACTTTGCGGCAAAAACCGCAGAAGTCAGAAGTCAGAAGTCAGAAGTCAGAAACCAGCACGGGTTGCCTGAAAAATATTTTCTGGCGAGCGCACGCTTCGTTGTAAAAAAAAACCTGCCGCGTTTGATCGAGGCGTATGCGCGATACCTCGAAATGACGGAAAAATTGGAAATCGGAAATCGGAAATCGGAAATTTGGAAACTGGTTCTGCTCGGTGACGGGCCGCTTCGCGAAAGCCTCAAGTCTCAAATCACAACCCTCAATCTGTGCGACCATGTGCTGCTGCCCGGCTTCAAGCAGTATGACGAATTGCCGGCGTATTTCGGGCTGGCCGGCGCTTTTGTCCATGCAAGCACGACGGAACAGTGGGGGCTTGTAGTGAACGAGGCAATGGCATCGGGATTGCCGGTGATTGTTTCAAACCGCTGCGGCTGTGCCGCAGATCTGGTGCAGGAGGGCGTTAACGGTTTCACCTTTGACCCCTGCAACGTCGAACAACTGGCGAATCTGATGTTACGGGTTTCTGATTTCCGATTTCCGATTTCCGATTTTGGCGCTGCAAGCGAGCGAATTATTTCCGCCTGGGGGCCGGAACATTTTGCGAATGGCCTATACGGCGCTGTCGCGGAATCCCTAAAAAATTCACCGCCGCGTTTGGGAGTGCTGGACCGGCTGCTGCTGCGACTGCTTTTGCAACGGTGACGTCCAGAAACGTGAATTGTGAGTTTGGAAAATAGAAAGCATAAAGCAATTTCAGATTTCAGTTTTTGAAATGATCAAGTCGGCTCATCTGACGGGCTCGGTTTCGCGGAAAGCTGGCGGGCTTTTTGATGCGGTATTACGTCTTGCCCAGTCGCAAGAGAAGCAGGGCATGAACGTGAAGGTGTTTGGTTTGTGGGATGAATTTTCCGACACCGATTTCGCGGCGTGGAACCCAGTGCCGGTCGCGGTTTTCAAGCCATCGTGGCCAAAAATGATTGGCCGGGCTCCGAGATTTCTTGAAGAATTATACGACTTTGAGCCGGACATCAGTCACACGCACGGCCTCTGGCTTTATCCCGGCATCGCCGCCGAAAAATACAGCCGCGCGAAAAAGCGGCCTTATCTCATTTCTCCGCACGGCATGCTTGACCCTTGGGCGCTGAAAAATTCACGTTGGAAAAAATGGATCGCCTATCAGATGTTCGAACGCGAACATTTGCACGGTGCGCGGTGTTTCCGCGCATTATGCGCTTCGGAGGCGCATTCCATCCGGGGGATAAAACTCAAAAATGACATCGCGATCATACCAAACGGCATTGATCTGCCGACTGCACCGGTCCCTTCAGCGCCTTCATGGAAGCAAAATTTTGGATTTGAAAAGAAAGTTCTGTTGTTTTTAGGCAGGATTCATCCAAAGAAAGGCCTGGTCAATCTGCTTCGCGCGTGGAGCCAAGTGCAAGGAGCAGGGAACAGGGAGCAAGAATGGATTTTGGTGATCGCCGGGTGGGGTCAAGGCGGGCATGAGCAGGATCTCAAGCAACTGGCGACGGAACTGGGATTGGCGTATGTAGATGCCCGTTCCCAACTCCCAACTCCCAATTCCCACCACCAACCTCCGTGCTCCGTGCTTTTTCTAGGACCGCAATTTAACGCCGACAAGGCCGCATGTTATCATTACTGTGATGCCTTTGTCCTGCCTTCGTTCAGCGAAGGATTGCCGATGGTGGTGCTGGAGGCATGGGCCCATTCCAAACCGGTCATCATGACGCCAGAATGCAATCTTCCGGAAGGGTTCCGAGCCGGTGCGGCGATCAAAGTGGAAACAACCGAGACCGGTTTGATTGTGGGGTTGAACGAATTGCAACGCATGTCCGATTCCGAGCGGATTATGATGGGACGCAGCGGCCGTGGCTTGGTAATGGACCGGTTCACATGGCCGCGGGTTGGGCAGCAATTGCAGGCGGTTCAGGAATGGATTTTGGGCGGCGGAACAAAACCAGATTGCATCTTCGAGTCTTGAACATTTTACCTCGAACCAGCTAGTATTTTCATTGCAACGATTTAAACCGGTTTTGCCCGACGGGCCGTGATTAATAGCCACCCATGTTTATGAAGGAAGATTCACGCATTTATGTGGCTGGACACCACGGGCTGGTGGGCAGCGCCATCTGGCGCGAGCTGCAACGGCAGGGATTCAAAAATCTCATCGGGCGGCGACGGCGGGAAGTCGATCTGCTCGACATCGCAGCAGTTCAGAAATTTTTCGCGGAGATAAAACCAGACTTTGTTTTTATGGCGGCAGCCAAGGTAGGTGGCATTCACGCAAACAACACGCAGCCGGCGGCGTTTCTTTTTGAAAATCTGCAAGTTCAAAACAATCTCATCCATGCGGCATATCAGGCGGAAGTACGGAAACTTTTGTTTCTAGGCAGTTCCTGCATTTATCCCAAGCTCGCGCCGCAGCCGTTGAAGGAAGAATATTTGCTCACCAGCGAACTTGAGCCCACAAACCAATGGTATGCCGTCGCAAAGATTGCCGGATTAAAACTTTGTCAGGCGTATCGCCGGCAATACGGATGCGACTTCATAAGCGCCATGCCCACAAACATGTATGGGCCAAATGACAATTATGATTTGGAGTCGTCACATGTCCTCCCGGCGCTGATTCGAAAATTTCATGATGCAAAAACCAGTTTCGCCGCGACCGTGACTTGCTGGGGAACCGGAGCGCCGTTGAGGGAATTTTTATATGCAGATGATTTGGCCAACGCGTGCGTTTTCCTGATGCAGCATTACAGCGAGGAGCAGTTCATCAACGTCGGCAGCGGCAGCGAAATCACCATCCGCGAATTGTCGGAACTGGTAAAACGTATCATTGGTTTCAAAGGTGAGATCGTCTGGGACGAATCAAAGCCGGACGGCACACCGAGAAAACTGATGGACAGTTCACGTCTGTTCGCGCTGGGTTGGAAGCCAAAGGTCAATCTGGAAACTGGCATCCGCATGGCCTACGAGGATTTCCTCTCCAAGCAGCTTCGATAATTCAACTCGCGACCCGGCCTTTGCCGGACAAGTGGTCTTGGACCAGTTTTACGTCGGCGTCCACCATCAGCTCCGCGAGCGCCTTGAACGTCGTTTTGGGTTCCCAGCCCAGCTTTTGCCTGGCTTTGGAATAATCGCCAATAAGGATGTCAACTTCGGCGGGGCGGAAATAGTTCGGATCAATCTCGACATGCTTTTGCCAATCAAGTCCAACATGTGCGAAAGCGACCTCCAGAAATTCCCGCACACTGTGGGTTTCGTTGGTGGCGATCACATAATCATCCGGCGTGACCTGCTGCAACATCAGCCACATCGCTTCGACATATTCCTTCGCGTAACCCCAATCGCGTTTCGCGTCGAGGTTGCCAAGATAAATTTTTTCCTGCAATCCGGCCTTAATGTGCGCCACTGCACGGGTAATCTTGCGCGTGACGAACGTTTCGCCGCGACGAGGAGATTCGTGATTGAACAAAATGCCGCTACAGGCAAACAGGTCATACGATTCGCGGTAATTCACCGTAATCCAGTGGGCATAAACCTTGGCGCAACCATACGGACTGCGAGGATAAAAAGGCGTTGTCTCGTGCTGCGGAATGTCCTGAACCTTGCCGAACATTTCGCTCGACGACGCCTGATAAAACCTCGGCTTGATGCCTGTTTCGCGTATGGCCTCCAGCAACCGCACCGCACCCGTCGCAGTAATATCCGTGGTGTATTCCGGGCTGTCGAAGCTCACGCGCACGTGGCTTTGCGCGGCGAGATTGTAAATCTCATCAGGCGTAATTTTCCCGATCAAACGCGCCAGTGCGCTCGCATCGCTCAAGTCGCCGTAGTGAAGTTTTAATTTCGATTTTTGATGCGGGTCGGCATAAATATGTTCGAGGCGCGAAGTGTTAAAGGTGCTGGCGCGGCGGATGATGCCGTGAACTTCGTAACCCTTGGACAAAAGCAGTTCCGTCAGGTAAGAACCGTCCTGACCCGTGATGCCGGTGATAAGCGCGCGTTTGGCCATAAATTTCGTCCGTATGTTTGGCGACCGGACAAAGTAACGCAAGTGAAACTTAGCCAAAGCACCTGCGACCGAAATTTTACATAAGACGTGACGGCAAAAATATTTATGTTTAAAATGGCATCTGAGGACGTGACATAATACATGAGTGAATCACAAGCCAAGTTTGGCGCCGACCAATCCGTGCTGAAAAAGGAAAGCCGCTCGATTCCGGTGGATTTGTCGTGCTACAATCCGGGACAATTTGACCGTGGTGCCGGTGTATTAAAAGAAGGGCTTTGGCTGGTTGTCAGTTTGATTTTGTTCCGGCTTTGTCCGTTTGGTTTTTCCAAGCTGAAATGTACGGTTCTGCGTGCGTTGGGGGCGAGCATCGGACGGAATGTCACCATCAAGCCGCAAGTCAAAATTACATTTCCGTGGAAGTTGACGGTCGGGGACAATGTCTGGCTGGGTGAAGAGTGCTGGCTGTTGAACCTGGAGCATGTAGTTATTGGCAGCAACGTCTGCATTTCACAGCGCGCCGTTCTTTGCACCGGCAGTCATGATTACAAACGCAGGACATTTGATCTGATCACCCGGCCGATAAAGCTGGAGGACGGCGTCTGGATCGGGGCTGGTTGCTGGGTCGGCCCGGGTGTGACAATTGGATCGCATTCGGTTTTGACTTTGGGTTCCGCAGCCACAAGAACTCTGGCTGCAAACGGAGTATTCCGTGGCAATCCCGCCGTGCTGGAGAAACAGCGCATCATTTCTTGACACATCATTTGATTAACAATGTCAAACATGGACAACCCTGAAGAATTATCCGGTGCGGCATCAATCCCATTGCCGGGACATCCGGCAACTGCTGGAAAGAAACACTATCTTCTTAAATGGGGGTTGCTGGTTCTGCCGTTGGGCTATCTTTGGTTCCACCTGATTGATAACCTCCGGCTAGAATGGTCGACGAATCCCCAGTACAGCTACGGCTTGGTCGTGCCGCTGCTTATGCTTGGATTGTTAATGCGCCGCTGGCAAAATCTTGAGGGCCGCCCATCTTGTTCAGAAGCCGAAAATCCCTGGCTGGTCATATTGCTCTGCGGTTTTATCGCTTTTCTTTACCTACCCACCCGGCTTGTTGAAGAAGCAACGCCGGAGTGGCGGCCCATACAATGGTCTTTGGGCATTCAAACAGTCGTGTTGACTCTATACGCCATATATCTCGCCGGTGGTAAAAGCTGTTTACGTCAAGCCGCATTCCCCGTGGCTTTCATTTTGGTGGCGATTCCATGGCCAACGCTCTTTGAGCATCCAATAATCCAAGATTTAAGCCGCGTTAATGCTGCGATGGTGGTGAATGTAATGGGAATTCTGAACGTGCCGGCGATCCAGCATGGCAATGTGATTGAAGTCAGCACGGGAAGTGTCGGCATCAATGACGCCTGTAGCGGCATCCGGTCCATTCAATCCAGCCTGATGATTTCATTTTTTCTGGGAGAGTTTTATTTGTTCGGCTGGCGACGGCGATTGTTGCTGATACCCATCAGCCTTGCCTTGGCGATGATTTTAAACCTCTGCCGCACTTCGCTTCTCACATGGATAGCGGAAAAAAAGGGCATTGGAGCCATTGCTGAATATCATGATGAAGCGGGCATGACTATTCTGCTGACTTGCACTGCCTTGCTGTGGGGAGCAGGGTGGCTGTTGAACCACTGGAGTGTTCCTCTTAGGAATGGTAAGACGGAGACTACAGAAGAACCTCATCTGATGGATGTTGATAAAGGAAATAAAATTCGTCATGGGATGAATCGTTTTGGCATAATAATGATAATCTGGCTTTTATCGGTCGAGAGTGCGGTGAGCCTTTGGTATCGAATACGCGAATCAAACTTGAAGGCCGGCCCTGGATGGACAGTGAGTTATCCCAAGGATAATCCTACCTATAAAGATTTGCCGCTGACTGTGGATGAGCATGAATTGCTTCGATTTGATCAGGGCCAGCAAGGACAATGGCGCGAACCCGATGGCACGCTTTGGCAGGCATTTTATTACAACTGGCTGCCAGGACGGGTAGCGGGCTATCTGGCCAAACGGCACACGCCGGATATTTGCATCACGGCGAGCGGATTTAACATGATCTCAGGACCGGAACTATTGGTGCTTAAGGTGCATAACGTAGAATTGCCGATGCGTCATTATGTTTTTGACAGCTCCCTCGGCCCGCTGCAAGTCTATCAATGTCATTGGCAGGCTGGCATGGGTGAGGACAGCTACACGGCGGATGAATCGTCTCGATATAATCTCATCCGTGGAATTTGGGCTGGCAGAGGCAACAAAGGACAAAAGGTATTGGAAATTATCATCACGGGCTACGAAGACCAAAACCTGGCCAAGCAGGCATTGTTGCGACAACTGGATAAATTGATAAAAGTGGAAGATTAAGCCGTTTGTTTCGCGTTTGCATTCACACATGAAAAACAAAAAGGTTTTTGTCAGCGGTTGTTTTGACATGCTGCACAGCGGGCACGTCCGCTTTTTGGAAGAGGCTGCGGGCTACGGCGACGTTTATGTCGCCCTCGGATCGGACCAGACGATCCGGGATTTGAAGGGACGCTCACCCGTCAACACACAGTCGGAACGAAAATATCTCATTGAAGCCCTGCGTCACGTCAAGAAATGCCACATCAACAGCGGCTCCGGCATCCTGGATTTTCTAGATGAATTGAAACGCGTGTCGCCGGACATTTTCATCGTTAATGAGGATGGCAACACGCCTGCCAAGGCCAAACTGTGCCGCAAACTTGGCATCAAATACATCGTGTTGAAACGGCTCCCCCAAACAAATCTGCCGGCGCGCTCCACCACCAGCCTGCGCAAGGAATGCCTGATCCCCTACCGGCTTGACCTCGCCGGCGGCTGGTTGGATCAGCCGTTCGTTTCCAAACTTGGCGCAGGCGCGGTGCTGACCATTTCGCTGGAACCGGTGATTGAATTCAACGAGCGCAGCGGCATGGCCTCAAGTTCCCGTCGCCGTGCGATTGAACTCTGGCAAACTGATCTGCCTGAAGAAGATCGTGAAAAGCTCGCCAAAATATTGTTTGCATTCGAGAACCCGCCGGGCACGCAGATTTTCGCCGGTTCGCAGGATTCCATCGGCATCGTTTTTCCCGGATTAAACCGGCTCGATTACAACGGCGAATACTGGCCGGAAAAAATCACCTCCAGGCACGACGAAAAAATTCTTGCGTGGATCGAACAACATTTATACCTCGTACCGCTTGATCCGCGACCGTCTGGTTTTGACGTGTTCAAGGGGAAAATCATCACGCTGTCCAAAGTCCGAGCCTTGGCCGCCGCTGCGGACGGTTGTTGGAACGCCATCCAAAAAATGAACTTGGAGGCGTTTGGCCGTCATTTCCGGGCCTCGTATGAGGCGCAGGTTGGGATGTTCCCGGAAATGACCAGCTCCGCGATCAATAAAATGATCCGCGAATATGGGAAAAAATCGCTCGGCTGGAAATTGTCGGGTGCCGGCGGCGGCGGCTATCTGGTGTTGGTCAGCCGGCAGCCGGTTCCCGGGGCCATCCAGTTGAAAATCCGCCGGAAGCATGTCTGACCTGTCGCGCTGTGAAAATACTCCTGCTCAACCAGGTTTTTTATCCCGATGTCGTGGCCACCGCCCAATACTTGAGCGACTTAGCGGCGGCGCTGGCGGAGCGGGGCCACGAGGTCACCGTGGTCAGCGGCCGGCGGGCATACGAGCATCCGGAAACCATTTTCCCCGCGCGCGAAACCTGGCGCGGCGTGAAAATTCTCCGCATTTTTTCCACGCGTTTCGGCAAAGGCACCAAATGGAAGCGCGCGGCGGATTTTGCCAGCTTCCTTTTTTTCAGTTGCGTCCGGCTGCTGTTCCTGCCCCGGCAGGACGTGGTCGTTGCCTTGACCACGCCGCCGCTGATTTCTTTTCTTGGCGCTTGGCGGGCGAAATTATGGCGCGCGCGATTTTGCTACTGGGTCATGGATTTCAACCCGGACGAGGCCATCGCCGTCGGCTGGCTGCGGGCGGATTCGTTCACGGCAAAATTTTTGGAACGCCTTTCCCTGTTCAGCCTGCGCCGCGCTGACAAAATCATCGCGCTCGACCGGTTCATGCGCGACCGCATCGTGGCGAAGGGTGTCGCCTCCGAAAAGATCGCGGTGATTTCGCCGTGGTCTCTTGACAAGCAGGTGAAATTTGACGCAGTCGGAAGGGAGGCGTTTCGGTTGGCGCACGGGCTTGCAGGCAAATATGTCGTGATGTATTCCGGCAATCACAGCCCGGTGCATCCTCTGGACACATTGATGCAAGCGGCGGATCAATTGAGAGCGGTAACAGACATCGTTTTTTGTTTCATCGGCGGCGGAAGCGAATTTTCACGTGTAAAAAAATGGGCAAAAAAAAATCCGCAAGTTATCTGCCTGCCATATCAACCGCTGGACAAATTGTCCGCCTCGCTGTCGGCGGCGGACGCACAGGTGGTCGTAATGGGCGACGCCATGTTGGGGTTGGTGCATCCGAGCAAGATTTATAATATCCTGACAGTGGGCGCGCCGTTGATTTACATCGGGCCGGAGCCGAGCCATGTCACGGAAATTCTCGCGGGATTGAAGCCTCGCCATCCGTGGATTGGCATCAGGCATGGCGAGGCAGGCGAACTGGCAAAACAGATTCCGCAATTGCGTCGGGAAAGTGCAGGCCATGAACGCCGGACGCTGGCCGAAGTTGAAGCTCATTTTTCGCAGGCGGCTCTATTGCCGCATCTGGCTGGCCTGATTGAATCGCCGGGCCGCAAGACTTGACTCCTATGGCCGAATTATTTTTTTAGAACACACACGTTGCCTATGTTTGGTGATTTGGACAAATATATCGTGGTCTTCCTAGTCGGACTGGTCGTGACGTATCTGCTCACGCCGGTGGTGCGGAGCATGGCCATCCGGTTTGGCGTAGTTGATTTGCCCGACGCTCGACGTCCGCATAAAAGCCTGACCGCGCGTGGCGGCGGAGTGGCGGTCGTTTTTGGAGTTCATGCGGCATGTCTGGTGGCGGTTTTGATTTCCGGCCCCATGCTGGCGGGTGCGCTTGACTTGCTGTGGTGGCAGAAATTCGCCATGGCGTCGCTTGTCCTGCTGGTGGTCGGGGTGATTGATGATGTTCGCGGGATGAGGCCGTTGATCAAGCTCGGCGGACAGGTGGCCGCCGCGCTGATAATGTGGTTTTCGGGAACCCGGTTTGGATTGCTGCTGGGATACAATCTTCCTGCGCCGGTGGATTGTGCGCTCGTCGTAATCTGGCTGGTCGCAATCATCAACGCCTTCAACCTGATTGACGGGCTGGACGGTCTGGCATCCGGTCTGGCGATCATTTCCGCTGTGGGACTGTGCGGTATTTTGCTGATGCAGCAGAGTCCCGGGGAAGTGTTGCTGCTCCTCGGCTTCATCGGCGCATGCCTCGGCTTTTTACGGTATAATTTCAATCCGGCGAGTATTTTTCTGGGCGATACGGGCAGCATGTTCATCGGGTTCACGTTGGGGGTGGTTTCGTTGCAGACATTCAACAAGAACACATTTCTAATATCCATGGCCATTCCCATCATGGTTCTAGGCGTGCCGATTTATGATGCGCTGCTGGCGATCTGGCGTCGCTCAGTGCGCTCTTGGGTGAGCGGCAAAAATGGTGGAACCAAACGCGGCATCATGCAGCCGGACGTGGAGCATCTTCATCATCGTCTTTCTAAATCAGGTTTAAGTACTAAACGGGTGGCTACATTTCTCTACTTGCTCAATGGTGGCCTGGTGGTCTTTGGTCTGGCCATCATGCTTTTTCAGTCGCACGCGGCGGGCATTTTCCTGATCGCGCTGCTCGCTGGCGTGTATGTTTTGATGCGGCAGCTTGCCGTGATCGAATTGCGCGAGACCGGTAGCGCGATTTTGACGGGCTTGCGCCGTCCCACGCACTCGACGTTAAAGGCGCTGGCCTACCCCGCATGGGACATGATCTGGCTGGCAGGTTCACTGGCTTTGATCATGTGGGCTGTCGAGGGACAGCGGGTGGATTTCTGGCACTCTTGGTTTGTGGACCTGCCGATCTGGGTGACGCCCACGTTTTCGCTGCTGGCCCTTTCGCGCACCTACGTGACTTATTGGCCGCGGGCGCGACTGCGGGATGTGTTAATGGTTCTATTCTGGTTACAGACGGGAATTATTTTCAGCCTGGGCCTGGCCTTGATCATTGACCCGGAATCGGGTTCAACGTGGCTTCTGCGGGCGGTTTTGGTTGCCGGAATAAGCCATCCTGTCATCGTGACATCCAGATTAATTGACCGGTGCATTGAGGAGCTTGTATTATGGCTGAAGCGTCAGGGCGACGCGGCTGGTGAACCGGAAAGAGTCGTGCTTTACGGGGCGGGGGTTCGCGCGCAGTTGTTTTTGAAAGATCGCGCGATGACGATCTCCAAAAAGCCGGATGGACGCCAGATACTTGGATTTGTTGATGATGAAAAGGGGTTGCATTTCCAGTGGGTTTATGGGTTTCTTGTGCTGGGTGGTCTCAAAGAACTCCCGCTGTTGATTGAACGGCAGAGAGTCAGCCGGGTAATCATTGTATCGAATTTGCTGCCGGAAAGCCGTGCAGCCATATGTGAAATCGCGACTCGGACAGGAGTAAAACTAAGCGAGTGGCAGCCTGAGGAGCATGAGGTGATTTTGTCAGCAACTTGAGTTGCATAAACATTTTTGAAAATAATATTCACGGAAAAAGTATGCGTAAAACAATTATCGTTCTTTCATGCTGTGTTGGTTTACTTTTGCTGGGCTATTCTGGATATCGTGGCTATCAGGTATGGAAGCAAAGCCACGGCATGGCAATGGCCAGAGCATATTTTGCCAAAGGGGATGCCCGCAATACCATCATTTCACTGGAGGGAGTGCTCCACACAAACCCTCGAAACATTGATGCTTGTCGGATGATTGCGGGCATGACAGAATCAGTGCGTGATCAGCGTGCATTGGTCTGGCGTGAGAGGGTTCTGGAACTTAACCCCAAGTCGTTTGAAGATCGTCTAGCTTTGGTGCAGGCATCGATTATTTTTCAGGACTATCCACTCGCCTCAAACACTTTGGCGGGCGTAACGGGCGCAGATAGAAAAACAGCAGCCTACAATTACATCGCAGGCAATGTGTCCTTGGTGGAAGGACATCTCGACGATGCCGAGGCGCACTTCAGCGAGGCGATCCGGCTTGATCCATCAAATCCAGTTCCCCAGATGAATTTGGCTGTTGTCCGGCTTCACCGAAACAACGCTCTTGACATGGCGGAGGCACGCATCGCTTTGCAACGGGTCATCATGACCTCAACAAACGCCTCTCTGTGTAGTCAGGCGCGACGTGAACTGATCAATGATGCGATGCGCTTTAATAATATAACAACGGCCTTAACTCTCTCGAAGGAGCTCGCAGAACAGCCCAATTCAGTTTTTGATGACAAATTGTTGCGGCTGAATGTGCTTTTGAAAGGCAACAGCAATGAATTCAAACCCACGCTCGGCTTGTATCAAAGTGAGGCTGCAACCAACCCTGCAATACTTTTCGGTCTGGCAAATTGGCAAATGAAACAGATTTCAACGAACGCAGCACTTGGTTGGCTGCAGAGCCTGCCAATTCAAACCAGAACAAATCAGCCGGCATCTTTACTTATAGCCCAATGCCAATTGGCGTTGGGTGACTGGCGCGGATTGCAGTCTGCCCTCCAGCAGCAAGACTGGAATGAACTTGAATTCATGCGTCATGCCTTCTTGGCGCGAGCTTTGCGTGAGCAGGGACTAACGGAGGCATCTGCTGCCGAGTGGGGCGTGGCCCTAAAATCTGCCAGCGACTCAAAAGGCATGACAACCGCACTTTTTCGGCTGGCGGCACTGTGGCGATGGAACACCGAGGCAGAACAGATACTCTGGACCGTGGTGAACAAATACCCGGAGGAAAAATGGGCGACCACCACTCTGTCCGAACACTTGGTGGCAGGGCAGCGCACCCGTTCCTTGATGGAATTATTCGACATTATGTTCAAACGTAATCCTGATGATTTGGACACAAAAAATAATCTGGCCATGACCGCCATGCTTTTGGGAGAGCAGGAACTCGACCCCTACGATCTAGCCCGTGACGTCTATGAAAAAGCTCCTGCTAATCCATCATTTGTTTCCACCTACGCCTTTTCATTATATCTCCAGAAAAAGTATTCCGAGGCACTAAAGGTCATGCAACAACTCACGCCAAAGGATTTGCAGGATCCTTCAGTTGATGGCTATTATGGCCTCATTCTTAAGGCAAATGGTAATATGGCGGCAGCAAAATCCTTTTTGGACCGGTCTTCCCGAGGTCGATTATTGCCCGAAGAGCAGGATATTTTCACTCAAGCAAAAGCGGGTCTTTAAATTTTGCCTCGACTATTTAATCACATCTCAATTGGTCATATGAGAATGTTTCACTGACCTATTGGATTTCCAACAGCAGAACAAACAAGGCCGGTCTTTTGACCGGCCTTGTTTGCTTTGGAGATTGTAATAAAATGGCAGGGCGTGAAAATTGGGAGCATTTATTGTATTCTCTACAAATCACAAATTTATATTTTGAACGTAAGCGTCACCCGTAGCACC
>PKZR01000044.1 GCA_003133815.1 Limisphaerales bacterium
TCGCCGCGCGATTCAAAGGTGCGGAACGGTTTCGTCGTCGGCTGGCAAAAGTGGCAGAACTCGAAAACACACCGCTGAAAATGACGTCATGAAAATAAGCCCACTGGCCGGAAAACCCGCACCACTTGGAATACTCGTGGATGTGCCGAGGCTTGTCACGGCCTATTACACCGGGATTCCCGATCCTTCGGTGCCGGAACAGCGAGTGGCGTTTGGCACATCCGGCCATCGCGGCTCGTCGTNNCACGGCGCTGGAGGTGCTGGCGGCCAATGGAGTCGAAGTGATGCTTGCTGAAGGGGACGAATATACGCCGACCCCGGTGATTTCTCATGCGATCCTGACTTACAATCGCGGTCGCAAAACGGGACTCGCCGACGGGATTGTCATCACGCCCTCGCACAATCCGCCGCATGACGGTGGCTTCAAATATAATCCGCCGAGTGGCGGGCCAGCAGACAACGCCGTTACCGGTTGGATTGAGGCAAAGGCAAATGCGCTGCTCGAAGCCCGGCTCAAAGGAGTGAAACGAATTTCCTACGCGCAAGCATTGCGCGCCGCGACGACACACCGTCACGACTATCTTACCGCCTACGTCAATGATCTCGGCAACATAATTAACTTGAAGATTATTCGCAGCGCAAAACTCCGTCTCGGAGTTGATCCGTTGGGCGGTGCCGGTGTTCATTACTGGGCGCGGATTGCAGAGCGACATGGTTTGAACCTGACGGTGGTTGACGAGACGGTTGATCCCACTTTTCGTTTTATGACGGTGGATTGGGATGGTCAGATTCGCATGGACCCGTCCTCGCCCTACGCGATGCAGCGGCTGATCGGAATGAAGAATCATTTTGATCTGTCGTTCGCCTGCGACACCGACCACGACCGGCTTGGGATTGTCACCAAAGGCGAAGGATTACTGCCGCCGAATCACGACCTCTGCGCGGCGATTTTTTATCTATTCCAGAACCGTCCGAAATGGTCCAAGTCAGCGGCGGTCGGGAAAACATTGGTGAGCAGCCAGATGATTGATCGTGTCACCGCGAAACTTGGCCGGAAACTTTTCGAGGTTCCGGTTGGTTTCAAATGGTTCGTGGATGGTTTGCTTGATGGCTCGCTTGGATTTGCCGGAGAGGAGAGTGCCGGTTCAGTTTTCCTTCGTCTGGATGGAACCGTCTGGACAACGGACAAGGACGGAATTGTCCCGTGTTTGCTCGCCGCCGAGATGACCGCGCGGACGGGCCATGATCCCGGAAAAATTTACCACAAACTCACGCGCGAGTTCGGTGAGCCTGCCTACGACCGTGTTGATGCCCCTGCCACGCCGGAACAAAAGGAGCGGTTGGCAAAACTTTCACCGCAGCAGGTCAAGCTCACCGAGTTGGCAGGCGAAAAAATCAAGACCATCCTCACCCGTGCGCCGGGCAACGATGCGCCCATCGGCGGGTTGAAAGTGGTGGCCGAAAGCGGCTGGTTCGCGGCGCGTCCATCCGGGACAGAAAATATCTATAAGATTTACGCCGAGAGCTTCCAAGGAGCGAACCAACTGCACCGCATTCTGAAGCAGGCGCAGACAATCATCAACGATGCTTTGGCGGCGTCACCATCGAAGCAGGGGATTCCGTCCAAGCCAAAACGAAAGAAAAAGTCGTGAACGAACAAACACCTGTCATCAAACCAAACTATTGCAATTTGCCCATGGATGTCGAAGGCTTCGATTCCCTGGCGGAGCTGGCGCTGGACTTGCGCTGGTCGTGGAATCATTGCACTGACGAAGTGTGGCGGCAGCTTGATCCCGCGCTGTGGGAACTCACGCAAAACCCATGGGTGGTTCTGCAAACGGTCTCCAAGGACAAACTCAAAAGCGTGCTGGCCGATTCCACCTTCCGAAAAAAAATTGATGATTTGCTGCAAGCCAAGCATCAGTCGGCGGAGACACCCGCATGGTTTCAGAAAAACCATCCGCAGTCGCCGTTGAAGTGCGTCGCGTATTTCAGCATGGAATATATGCTGAGCGAAGCGCTGCCGATTTATTCCGGCGGTCTCGGCAATGTGGCTGGCGATCAACTCAAAGCCGCTAGCGATTTGGGCGTGCCGGTGGTCGGCGTGGGATTGCTCTACCAGCAAGGCTATTTCCGTCAGGTGATTGACTAGGACGGAACGCAACAGGCTCTTTACCCGTATAATGATCCCGGACAATTGCCGATCACGCCTTTGCGCCAACCGAATGGCGAATGGTTGCGTTTGGAAATCGCGTTGCCCGGTTACTCGGTCTGGCTGCGCGCGTGGCAAGTGCAAGTGGGTCGGGTGAAACTTTATCTGTTGGACAGCAATGACGCCGCGAATTTTCCTGCTCATCGCGGAATCACCAGTGAATTATATGGTGGCGGACCGGAGTTGCGTCTCAAACAAGAAATGCTTCTGGGAATTGGCGGCTGGCGATTGCTCGCCGCACTTGGCATCAAACCGGATGTCTGTCACTTGAACGAAGGTCATGCGGCCTTTGCGGTGTTGGAACGCGCCCGGAGTTTCATGCAGGAAATCAAGCAGCCATTTGAAGTCGCACTGGCCGCCACGCGCGCGGGAAATCTTTTTACCACCCATACGGCGGTGGCCGCAGGCTTTGATCGCTTTACTCCGGCGCTAATCGAACAATACCTCGGCCATTATGCTACCGATGAACTCGGCATCTCCCTCCACGACTTGCTGGCCTTGGGTCGCGAGAATTCAAATGACGCAACCGAAAGTTTCAACATGGCCTATCTGGCCATTCGTGGCAGCGGGTCGGTGAATGGCGTGAGTCGTTTGCATGGAAAAGTCAGCCGGCATCTTTTTGAGTCGCTTTTTCCGCACTGGCCGGAGGATGAAGTGCCTGTCGGCCATGTGACGAACGGGGTTCACATGCCGACTTGGGATTCGGCGGCAGCCGATGAACTTTGGACAAAGGCTTCTGGCAAAGATCGCTGGCTGGGGAAGTCGGAAACTTTGGAGCAGGACATTCGCCGCGTTTCCGACGACACCCTTTGGCAATTTCGCCTCGCTACCAGCAAGTCGCTGGTGGAATACGCTCGCGAACGTTTGGCGCAGCACTATGCCGCCGCTGGCGCATCGTCTGAGACGGTTGAAGAGGCAAAACATCTGTTTGACCCTAACGCGTTGACCCTGGGTTTTGCGCGGCGCTTTGCGACCTACAAACGGCCCAACTTACTCCTGCACGACCCGGAGCGATTGCTACGCCTGTTATCCAATCCCCAGCGTCCGGTGCAACTTATCATTGCGGGCAAAGCTCATCCGGCGGACTTGGCGGGAAAAGCATTGATTCAGAAATGGATTCAATTCATTCGCCGACCCGATGTCCGACCTCACGCAATTTTCTTGAGTGACTACGATATGCACTTGACCGGGCGACTGGTGCAAGGCGTGGATGTCTGGCTCAACACGCCACGGCGACCATGGGAGGCGTGTGGCACGAGCGGCATGAAGGTGCTTGTCAACGGCGGCATCAATCTTTCGGAATTGGACGGCTGGTGGGCCGAAGCATTTGTCCCGGATTTGGGTTGGGCGCTGGGCGACGGTCAGGAACATGGCAGCGATCCATCATGGGACGCGGCGGAAGCGGAGGCACTTTACGAACGACTCGAACGGGAGGTGATTCCAGAATTTTATACCCGCAACGAGAAAGGCATTCCCACAGCCTGGGTCGCGCGGATGCGTGAAAGCATGGCGCGCTTGACTCCGCAATTCTCCGCCAACCGCGCCGTGTGCGAATACACTGAACAACATTATCTCCCGGCGGCGATAGCCTGCCAGTCGCGCGTGGCCAACAAAGGTGCATTCGGCAAGCAAATGGTGGATTGGCGTCACAGCTTGGATCAGAAATGGGGCACGCTGAATTTCGGCGAAGTGAAAGTGGCGACGCGCGACGGGAAACACATCATTGAAGTTCAAGTCGGTCTGCATGGCCTCGACCCCAAGGCGGTGCGGGTGGAGCTTTATGCCGACGGAATCAAAGATGGTCCTCTCGTGCGACTGGAAATGACCTGTCTTCACCCATTGGCGGACGAATCAGGCGGCTACGCTTTCAGCGCAACCGTGCCTGCGACCCGACCGCCTGCGGATTACACGGCGCGAGTGATGCCGCGCTGCGACGGTGTGGCAATTCCCTTGGAAGACCCGCGAATTTTATGGCAACGATGACAAAAGCGCCGCAACTCAATTTGCCGGATTATATTTCGAAGATTTCCGAGCACGCTGACGTTCGGGCTGGCTCTCCCATGCCGTTGGGCGCGCACGAAAGCGACGACGGAGTGAACTTCGCCATTTTCAGCCGCTACGCCAGCCATGTTCGACTGGAATTTTTCAACCATTCTGAAGACGCCGCGCCTGCGCGGGCGATTGATCTGGATTCAGCGCGCAACCGCACCGGCGACGTCTGGCACATTTGGATAAAAGGAATCGCTTCCGGCCAATTCTATGCCTATCGCGTGGACGGCCCTTACGAACCAAATAAAGGACATCGTTTCAATTTCAAAAAATTGCTGCTCGATCCCTTCGCCAGCGCGATTTCGCAACCGCCATCATGGGACTTTGAAGCGGCGCTGGGCTACGACCCGTCATCGCCGGAGAAAGATTTGACCCCCTCGAAATTGGACAATGCCAAGACGATGCCGAAATGCGTTTTTGTCAACGACCCGTTCAATTGGGCTGGCGACCAGCCTCTACGGCATCCGTGGTCGAAGACGGTCATTTACGAAACTCATGTGCGCGGCTTTACCATTCACCCGAAGTCGGGCGTGAATCATCCGGGAACTTATCGAGGTCTGATGGGAAAAATTTCCCATCTCAAAACCTTGGGCGTGACTGCCGTGGAACTGATGCCCGTGCAAGAGTTCAATGAAAATTCGGTCACGCGCAAGAATCCGCAAACCAACGAACGGCTCAAGAATTATTGGGGATATGATTCCGTGGCCTACTTTGCGCCGAAAGCTTCCTACAGCAGTTCGGGAGGTTTGGGCCAGCAGAAGCTGGAGTTCAAGGAAATGGTGCAGGCTTTTCACAAGGCCGGCATCGAGGTGATTCTGGACGTGGTGTTCAATCACACGGCGGAGGGAAATGAACTGGGCCCGACGCTCTGTTTTCGCGGGATGGATAATGCGATCTTTTACTCGCTCGCGGGTGACAAACGCCACTACAAGAATTACACCGGAACCGGCAACACTGTGAACGCCAACCATCCCGTGGTGCGGGACCACATCATGGCCGCGCTCCGCTATTGGACGGTCGAAATGCACGTGGATGGATTCCGGTTTGACGAGGCGTCGGTGCTTGGCCGGGACAGCACCGGCAAGCTGCTGGCCAAGTCCCCATTGCTCGGACGGATCGCCGAGGATCCGATCTTGCAAGATGTGAAAATCATCGCCGAAGCGTGGGACGCGGGCGGCGCGTATGAGGTGGGCAGTTTTTCAAAGCGGCGCTGGTCGGAGTGGAACGGTCACTACCGCGATGAAGTCCGGCGTTTCTGGCGCGGCG
>PKZR01000350.1 GCA_003133815.1 Limisphaerales bacterium
GATTTGCCGCACGTTTTTAAAAGATTTTATCGCGGCGACAAATCGCGCACGGGAGCGGCTAACGCCGGCCTCGGTCTTGCGATTTCCAAGGCCATCGTCGAGGCTCACGGCGGGACGATTGAAGTCGCCAGCAAGGAAGATGTCGGGACGACTTTCAGGGTGAAACTGCCTTTGCCCTAATTTCAGCGTAAAAAAAGTTCTGCTGCGGAATCGGCGAAGCGAAGTCCCTGATGCGTGAGCTGAAATTTTTCCGCGTCGAGCGATGCCCAACCACGCTCGGTCAACTGATTCATCTCTCCTTCCCATTCGTTTCGTAAATCAAAATCAGTTGCGCGTTTGAAGTCTGCAAATGGCCAGCCCGCATTCATGCGCAAGCCGAATGCGGCGATTTCTCCGGCCCGGCGCAGCGGCGGCAGTTCCTCGCTGGACTCGATGGCGCGCTTTCCTTTTTCCAATTGCTCACAGTAAAGCTGCGTGTTCGACCAGTTCTTCGTCCGCACGCCGCGAACATAGCCGGTCGCACTCGGCCCAAGTCCATAAAACGAACCGCCGCGCCAATAATTTACGTTGTGGCGGCAGGCGCGCGAAGGAATGTCCAAAGTCTCATGTCCAAAGTCCAAAACCACGGATGCGCCGACTTTGGACTTGTTCCGCGCGAAGTTTGCGATTTCGTATTGGTGAAAACCGCCATTCGTCGCGCGAGAAATTAATTCTTCATACATTTCGCACGCCAGATTTTCGTCCACGGAAAATTCACCGGCCTTGAGCTGTTCGTAAAGCGGCGTGTCGTCCTCGTAAATGACCTCATAGCTGGAGAGGTGCTCGCTTTGCATCGCCATCGCCTCGTTCAAGGTCGCGCGCCAGATTTCCATCGTCTGCGACGGGATGGCGAACATCAAATCGAGATTGATGTTTTCGAATCCGGAGTTGCGCAAAATGTCGAACGATTTGAAGACCATTTCGCGCGAGTGGATTCGTCCAAGCCGGTCCAATAATTTTTCATCGAGCGATTGAACGCCCATCGAAATGCGGTTGATGCCGAAGTCGCGGAACAGCTTTGCCTTGTCGGCAGAAACGGTGGCGGGATTGCATTCGACGGTGAACTCTTCCGCGCCAAGCAGATTGCATTTTTCCATTGCCCTGAGAATCTGCTCCCATTGCCGAAGATTGAGCAACGACGGTGTACCTCCGCCAAAGAAAATAGTTTTGGGATTGAGATCGTCGGCGACGATTTCTATTTCGCGGACGAGATCTTGGGAATAACGATTGATTAGTTCGCCGGACGACGCTTCGGAATAAAAGGCGCAATATGCACATTTCTGCGCACAGAACGGAACGTGGACATAGAGATTTTGGATGTTTTCGGCTGACATCACCATTTAGGAAGAATAACCACCGGCATCACTACTGGCGAATGAAAACACTCACGGGAAAAATCCAAGTTGATTTTGCAGACGCTAGGGAGCCTGTGTCCGCTGGACGTTCTGGGCTTTCAAACCCTTTTCGCTTGTAATGATTTCGAAGGAAACCTCATCGCCTTCATTCAGGGTTTTGAATCCTTCGCCTATGATACACTTGTGATGCACAAAAATATCGGGACCGGAACCTTGGGCGATGAAGCCGAATCCCTTTTTGTTGTCAAACCACTTGATTTTGCCGCTGGCCATATCTCGCTCCCAAGTTGCGAGGCCATGCTCCAAGCAAAAAACGGACGCTGCTGGAAACCAGTCTGTGCCCGTAAATTAAGCTTGGAAACGGCTCATGCCTCTACCCAAGGAAAATCGTAAACATTCCGCCCGCCACCGTCAAGGATAAGTTTCAGAAACACCATCTGTTTGGGACAATCTTGAGCGAACTATTCAGCCACCAACTCCGCTGTTTCTGTATTCAATTTTACCTGTGCCGGAGTTTTACAGCCGCAAACCACGGAGGTGACAAGCGCATCTTGCAGGCACCATGCCATCGCCCATTTCGCCATTGGCACGCCGGACGGCACATCGGTTTTTTGCAGGCGCTCCACTTCGGCAAGGTCGCGTTTTAATTTTTCTGCGTTGAACGTCGCGCGCACGTCGTTCGCGGCAAATTCCGCACCGGGCTTATATTTTCCAGACAGCAATCCGCTCGCCAGCGGCACGCGAGCGAGAACACCAAGATTGTTTTTTTTCGCGTGGGGGAAATAAATCTCCTCGGCGCGGCGGTCGAGACGGTTATAAAAAACCTGCAACGACTCGACTCCGAATTTTGCAGCTTCGCGTGCTTGGATCTCGCTGCCTTTTTGCAAAATGGACAAACCGATGTGCCGGATTTTGCCTTCGCGCTTTTGCTCCGCGAGAAACGACCAGAGTTCCTGATTCTGGAATACCGCATCTGAACCGGAATGAAACTGGTAAAGGTCAATCGTCTCGACGCGTAACGCTTTGAGCGAGGCTTCGAGTTGGGCTCGCACACCTGATATGGAAAAATCGTCGTCGCGGTTCATGAAACTTTTGAAATGATGGCCGAATTTCGTCGCTATGATCCAGCGCGAGCGGTCACTGCGCGACAAATAATCGCCGACGAGCTTTTCCGAAAGGTGCTCCGGGCCGTAACACTCGGCGGTGTCAATGAGGTTGATTCCGCTTCCGGCGGCCGCATCAAGGATTGCGTCCACCTGTTCCTGCGAAAAGTTGACGCCCCATTCGCCGCCAAACTGCCAGGTGCCGACGCCGATGACCGACGTCCGCAAACCTGTTCTTCCCAGAATCCGGTAACGCATGACCCATGCTAACGCGCAATTTGCTCTTGCGCCAAGTCTGTTCGTTGTTAAAGTGCAGCCCGCATTTTCATCCGCCGGCAGCGGCGGTTTTCCGCCTTCGCGGCGCGGCCGGGCGCCGCTTCAGTGCGACGGCCCGTTTTTTAACCAGAAACATAATTATTAACTCGTGAAAGTTTTCAGCGGCACCGCCAATGAGCCTTTGGCTCGCTCCATCTGCAAATCCATCAGCATGGAACTGGGCCAGTGCTCCATCAAACCCTTCCCGGACGGCGAGACGTTCATCAAAATCGAGGAAAACGTGCGGGGCGAGGATGTCTTCGTGGTCCAGCCGACGTCGCCGCCGACCAACCACAATTTGATGGAGCTGTTCATCATGATTGATGCGTTGCGGCGGGCGAGCGCGGCGCGCATCACCGCGGTGCTCCCGTTTTATGGCTATGCCCGGCAGGACCGCAAGGACCAGCCGCGCGTGCCCATCACGGCCAAGCTCATTGCCAATCTGCTCGTGGCGGCCGGCGTTAATCGCATCCTCACGGTGGATTTGCACGCGCAGCAGATTCAGGGGTTTTTCGACATCCCGGTGGATCATCTCTACGCCGCGCCGGTGATGTACGAGTATTTGAAGAAGAAAAAATTGCCCGACCTGGTGGTGGTCAGCCCGGACGTGGGCGGTTTGAAGATGGCGCACGCATATTCGCAGGTGCTGGAATCGGGCCTGGCCATCGTGGCCAAGCGCCGGAAAAGCCCGACGGAAGTGGAATCCATGGCGGTGATTGGTGAAATCAAGGGCAAAAATGTGCTGTTGGTGGACGATTTGACAGAAACGGCGGGGACGCTGACGGCGGCGGCGACCTTGTTGAAGAAAAAGGGCGCCCGGCAGATCGTGGCCTGCGTTTCCCACGCCATTCTCAACGATGTAGGCATCGAAAGATTACGAAAATCGGCGATTGACGAATTGATTACGACTGATACAGTCCAACGCCCTGTAATTGACGGTGTCAAGATAACCACGCTGTCGGTGGCGGGGCTTTTGGGCGAAGCCATCAAACGAATTAACAGCAATTCGTCGGTGAATTCGCTGT
>PKZR01000190.1 GCA_003133815.1 Limisphaerales bacterium
AACGCTACTTCGGCAAGCTGTCATTCCGGGCCGACACCGGCATGCACGCCGAACAGTTCAAGATTGTGAACGTGGAGAACAACGAAGAACTGGCGAGCGTCGGCGCTTGAACAATGGTAAGGCTGCGTTGCCGCGCAGCCCAAATCAAGTCAGGGCGGCGCAGCAGCACCGCCCTACCAAAATTAAAACACCCCGCAGGAAACTGTGGGGCGTTTTTATTTGTACCGATAAAAGAGTCTTCACCAATTTGAGTGCCGTAGGCACGGCATATTTGTAGAAAGCCAGGTTGTTAAAACCACAAGCTCCGTAGGAGCGACATCGGTTTATGCCGCTCCTACGGAGCTTAATTTATTTCGAACGATGAACTTCATAGATGTCGCGCCTACGGCGCTGAAGACTGATAACACAAAACGCCTCGCGAGAAATCGCGGGGCGTTTTTTCTTTTCTTTCGAAAAATGTAGAAGATTATTATTTCTCCATGAAACGAATCCTCATTTTATTCTCCATCATTTCAACCAGCTTTGCCGCACGAGCTGATCTGATGTTGCAACAGCAGAGCGTCATGCCCGGTTGGACAAACGATGTTGTCGTGAAAATTCACAGAAACAAAATGCGCGCAGATGGCAAGACAGCAACCGGTAGAATGTATCAGATTGTGGATTTGATCACCCACGATTCTTGCATGGTCATGCCGGAACAAAAAACCGTTCAAAGAACCAGCAGCGAGCAAATCGCCAAGGCAATGAAGGATTTTGGTCTTCCGACAGGAAATGATTACGCTCCGCCAAAACCGGTGGACACCGGAAAAAGCGAGGTTGTCGATGGATACAAAGCGGAAATTTACAATTGGACAAATAAAACATCTGGCGGCAGCGAGGACCGGCAAATTTTGTGGGTGGCCGAGGATTTCCCAAATTACAAAGCAATTCAGGGCGAACTTCTCAATCTGGATCGGTTTCATGATTCAGGCTTTGACCGTGGAATGTTTCCCGATTTGAATTTGTTGCCGGGAATGGTAGTAAAAACCGAGGAAACAGTGGAAAACCAGAGCCGCACAACAATTCTTATCTCTGCAAAAGTCGAGCCAGTTGATCCGTCAGAATTTGAAGTTCCAAGCGATTACACCGATTGGAAACCAAAAGTATCCCCCATGCCAGTCACGACAACGACAAATTCAAACAAGTAAGTTTCGCCGTCGCGCCAACTGCGGCACCCTCCCGCCGCTTTTAAGCAGGATTTCAATCCCATCAGCCTTCAGCTTCTCCGGGCGGCTTGTGCTGGGAACCGCCCGGCCGGAAGATTTGACGGTTCTGGCGCGGGGGATGGCAATTTTACCGCTTGAGGTGGCTGTTTTTGGTCTTTTCAGTCCATTTTTGAGTAAAATAGGCGTTTTTCAGCGAAAAGTGGCCCACCTCCAACGAAAAGGGGTGCACCCCAAACCATTTTAGTCGCATCTAAAACCATTTTAGTTGCGCCCCATTTGCCAAAAATCAGGTCCCTTTTCGCAGGTGAACCGCCTCCGGCGGCGGCTGGCGCGTCACCCGGGCCATTTCCCGACGGAGCTTGTGTTGGAATCGGTTTTTGAACTACAAATATCGCGCGCCCATGGCGCCTTGAACATCCCTGAAATGAAACCCGCCGCATCTTTTGCCCTGGTGCTCGTCACCGCGCCGGATTTGAAGACGGCGCGAGCGCTGGCCGGGGCCGCGTTGCAGTCGCGCCTGATCGCCTGCGCAAATCTCGTTCCCAAAATCGAGTCGCATTACCGGTGGCGGGGAAAGATTGAATCGGGCCGGGAAGTCCTGCTGCTCCTGAAAACGAAGAAGTCGAAGCTGGCCGCGCTGGAGAAGTTGATCCTCGCCCGGCATCCCTACGACACGCCGGAATTTCTGGTGCTGTCGGTGGCCGGGGGCGGCAAAAAATATCTCGAATGGATTGAATCGAGCTGCGACGGCACTTGACGGGCGCCGGTGCGCGACTGGCATCCGCATTTGGGCGGTCGCGGATGGCTGGTGCAAAAAATTTATTGAACCTGAGCGGCGCAGGCGTAGATTCAAGGCGTGAGTCCGACGGATTCAGAAACATTAATGCTGATGGCCGCGCACTTTCTGGCGTTGGGAGTGGCCGGAATCATTTTTATCTGGATGATGTTCCTGCACCGGCGCGCGCAACGGATAGAAAAGGCCGCGGCGCAGAATCGAAAACCGCTCGCCCTCCCGCCGATGCGCCCGCAACGGCCGGTCACCTGGGTGGCCATCCGTTCCGTGAATCCTGACATGGTCCAGACGGCGCTGGGTTTGAGCCAGTCGGTCCCCTGCTCCTGGTCGGAGGGCATGGCGGGCGGGCACGAATTTTTCATCAGCCCGCAGGTGAACGGCTGGGTGATCGTGACCGGTCTCGCACTGCCAAGTCCCGACGACGACGTGGACGCGTGTTTTCTTTTCCTGACCAGCTTGAGCCGCAAGCTCGGCCATGTGCAGTATTTTCACGCGGAGAAGTTCACGCATCATCACGCCTGGGCGCGGGTGGACGACGGCTGCGTGACGCGCGCATATGCCTGGGCGGGCGAAACGGTCTGGAACCAGGGAACGAAGACAATACCGGAATCGAGAATCGGCCTGAAATGTTTCAACTACGGCGATTCCGGCGCAACGAGGGAGATCGCCGAGATGAATTTCGAAAAGATCGGCGCGCTGGCGGGTCGCTGGAGCGTGGACCCGGCGGCGATTGACGAACATCTGCTGGATCAGGCCGGTGGCACGGCGGGGGAATTGTCGCAACTTTATTAGTTGCGGGCGCGGTTGTTTTTCCGCAGATTGCATATCAACAAAAAAGAAGCCATGTCAAACAACATAGAACTCGAACTCCAGCAGTTTCCGAAAACCGTCACGCTCAAGGACGGCAGCAAGGCCACGTTGCGCCCGTTGCACCGGGCGGATGAAAAGGATTTTCACCAGTTGTTCCTCGGCATACCCGAACCGGAACGGATGTTCATCAAGCATCGCGTGACGGAGATTTCCGTGATCCATGACTGGTGCCAGAACATTGACTACGCGCGCAACCTGCCGCTGCTCGGCATGCTCGGCGGAAAAATCACGGGCGTGGCGACGCTGCACCAGCAGTTGAGCGGCTGGAAACGGCAGATCGGGCGCGTAAGCGTGTCGGTGCATCCCGCAGCGCGCGGACGCGGGTTGGCGCGCGCGCTCATCGGCGAGACGCTGGAGATCGCCCGGAGCGCGGGTTTGGAAAGGGTCGAGGCGGAATTCATTGGCGAGCAGCATTCGGCCATGAAAATGTTCGCGATGCTCGGCTTCAGCGAGCTGATGCGGCAGGAAGATTACGTCAAGGACATGCAGGCGATCTCGCACGATTACATCTTGATGGGACTCGACCTGCGGACGGATGAGGAATACACGAGCGCGGCGGGGTGAAAACCATTGATGAAGTTATGAAGGCAGAATGAAGAATTGATTGAAACGCGCGGCTGGATTTTCTTCATTCATCATTCTTGCTTCTGCATATTCAAAATGCCTCCTGAAACTTGTCCGAACTGCGGTGTAGAAGTTCCACGCAACGCCAAGGCATGCCCCGGCTGCGGCTCCGACGAAAAAACCGGCTNNGTCGGAAACCGCCTACGCCAGCAATCTCGGCCTGCCGGACGAGGAGTTTAACTACGACGAATTCGTGAAGGATGAATTTGGCTCCGGCCCGGCAAAACCGCGCGGCATAAGCTGGCTTTGGTGGCTCGTCGCCCTGCTGCTTGTCGCATTGTTTTTATATTCGTTCCTGCGTTAAATTTCAGGCTCGCCGCGTGCCGCGTGCCAGAAGCGGATGACTTCAACGACTTTCGCCTCATCCTTCACGCGGTAAAAAATCCGATACGGCTTGGAAATGATTTCACGAATATTTTTGTTGTTCTGTTCCGGGACGACGCGGCCAAAGCGCGGAGATTTTGCGAGATGCCGGACACTTTCAATCAATTTTCGGCCAAACCGCGCACCGGCCTCCTGATTGTCTTCGGAAATGAAACGGACGATACCTTCGAGGTCGTCAATGGCCGGCTCGGAAAAAATTATTTTGTAGTCCATGACGCCGCAAGCTTTTCAACTTCGTCAATGGACCTGCCTTCGCCACGATCGAGCGAATCCAGTCCCTTTTGGATGGCGGCGACCACTTCCAGCCGACGGGTGATCTCATCGAAACTCGCGTCTTCCGGGAGTTGCTCCACAGTTTCCAGCACCATTCGTTTGGCAGTCATGGGATTACTCTGCACGAAAACAAGAGAAAATGCAATGGCATGAATTAACCGCGCGGCATCAACTGGCTCTGGTGGCTTGTCGCCGTTCTGCTCATCGGATTGTTTTTATATTCTTTCCTGCGTTGAAAATGGATGAGGCGAATGAATTCAAGCTAGAAGAATCCTGGGACTGACCCCTTCACATTTTGATGGGACTGGATTTGCGGACGGATGAAGAATACACCAGCGCGGCGGGGTGAAAACCATTGATGAAGTTATGAAGGCAGAATGAAGAATTGATTGAAACGCGCGGCTGGATTTTCTTCATTCATCATTCTTGCTTCTGCATATTCAAAATGCCTCCTGAAACTTGTCCGAACTGCGGTGTAGAAGTTCCACGCAACGCCAAGGCATGCCCCGGCTGCGGCTCCGACGAAAAAACCGGCTGGTCGGAAACCGCCTATGCCAGCAATCTCGGCCTGCCGGACGAGGAATTTGATTACGACAATTTCGTAAAGGAAGAATTCGGTTCCGGCGCGGCAAAACCGCGCGGCATCAAGTGGCTTTGGTGGGTTGTCGCCGTTCTGCTCGTCGGATTGTTTTTATATTCGTTCCTGCGTTGACGATGGATGAATCAAATGAATTCCAGCAAGTAGAACACTTGGGGATGACCCTTTTACAGATGTCACCGGCGACAAGAAAAATGATTTGATCGTGCTGGTGCATGACCGGATTCTGGTTTATCCGCAGGAGTAAGATTTTTTCAACTGCCAAGACACAAGGGTGGTCAATTTGACAGTTTAGGCTCGACTTTGGTAGTCTTCGCGGTAATGGCTGACCACGCACTTTATTACAGCGACCAGTTTGTGCTGTCGAAAGACAACTTCGACACCACCCGCAAGGCCGCGTGGATTGCCGCATCTCTGGACAAAGACCCGATTCCCGGTGTCCGATTGAGTTCTCCAAAATCCTCCACGCTCGCCGATGCCCGGCGCGTTCACTCGGAAATTTATTTGCAGACGTTGCAAACCGGCCAGCCCGTCGCCACCGCAAATTCCTCCAAAATAAATTGGGACTCCGGCGTGCTGCCGATGGCCTTGAGCGCGTGTGGCGGAATGTTGGCGGCGGGAAAATCCGCCCGGCGCGATGGCGTGGCCGGTTGTCTGGCCAGCGGCTTCCATCATGCCAAGCGTGACCGGGGCGACGGCTTTTGCACGCTCAATGGTCTGGCCATAACCGCTCATGCCATGGCCGAAGGCAACCGCGATCACATATTGGTTTTGGATTTGGACGCGCATTGCGGTGGCGGAACTCATTCACTGATTCAAAACCATCCCCGGCTCTGGCAGTTGGACGTGAGCGTGATGCCTTACGACGATTACCACCCCGGCGAACGCTGCATCAAGGAAACCGTGGATGACGCCCGGCAATACCTGAAAACCGTCTGGCGCTGCCTGCAACAGGCCGAAGCCGAATGGCCGATGTTCTCCGTGTGCCTTTACAACGCAGGCATGGACATCCATCAAAACTGCGAAATTGGCGGACTCGCTGGCATGGATGAATTCATCATCACACTGCGCGAGGAAATGGTTTTTCAATGGTGCAGGGAGCGCGGAATTCCAATTGCCTACGCAATGGCTGGCGGCTATACCGGAGGCAAGATGTCCCGCGCACGGTTGGTTGATTTGCACCGGCTGACTTTGATCTGTGCCGGAAAAATTGATTCAAGTGACAATATTTGTCCGCAACGAAAAAGTGATGTGAAAATTAAGAAAGGAAAAACTCATGGGACTTGACCAATGGGCATACGCGGTTTCAAAACGTAGTCTTGGAAAGAAGGACGTTGATTTTATTATTTCCGAGCGGACGAAACTGGTGGAGCTTGCCTATTGGCGCAACCATCGGGGACTTCTGACTTGGATGGTAGAACTCTACTATAAAAAGGGCGGAAAAAAAGGGCCGAAGAAAATGTGCTGTATTGATCTTCGGATAAATGAGCAGGACTTGGACGCTTTTGAAAAGGCCATCCAGAAACGGAAACTATATGGATACAAACTTAACTGCCCTCGAAATGGAATGCCCAAAGGTTCGCCTGATCATCATCACAACAATTATTGTTTGGAGCATGACCAGGAATTCTTAAAAAAGGCCCGTCAGACCATCAGTGACGGCAAGGCTGTTTTTTACCATGATTGGTGGTAATTAAATTCTGAAACCAAAGCTAACCTTACGCGATCAAAAATATTGAAGCAAAATTCATTATGTTCACATTACTTATTGCAACCACGCTGGTAGTTGCCCTGAGTGGGCTAATCTTAACCGTCTTAGTTTGGCAGAAAATAAAACAGCCGGCAGGTGAGTCGCTCGATCAGGCATTGCGCGAAGAACTGCGGCAATCTCGTGAAGAAGCTTCCAAACAGGCGCGCGATTTACGTCAAGAGGTCGCCACTATGCAAGACAATGCAAATAAGGCGTTGGTTCAAACGATAAATCTGCTCGGGGAAAATCAAAAATCGTTACTGGATAGACTGACCACAGCCACCAAGGAGGGAGCAACCGCCACCCATGAGGAAATTGAGAAACTGGTGCAGCGCACGGATGATGGGCTGAAACAGATCCAAAAGAGCATTGACGACCGCGTGGATCAAATGCAAAGAAAATTGGATGAGAAACTACGTCAGATGATGGACGAACAAAAGACCCAACTGACCGATGTGGTGACGGCCCTGAAGGGTTTTGAAAAAACGAATCAGGAAGGGCAGGAAAAAGCACTCGAAAAGTTGGATCAGAAATTTAAGGACATCCAGGAAAGCAATGAGAAAAAGTTGGAACAGATGCGGAAGACGGTTGACGAACAGCTTGGAAACACACTGCAACAACGACTTGGCGAATCGTTCAAACAGGTCAGCGAACGATTGGAGGCGGTGCAGCGCGGGTTGGGAGATATGCAGCGGCTTGCCACTGACGTAAATGGCTTGCAGCGGGTGCTTACCAATGTAAAAGAGCGTGGAACTTGGGGTGAATATCAACTTGGCGCGATTCTGGAGCAAATTCTTACACCTGATCAATACGGTCGCAACGTGCATGTGCAGGAGGGTAAGGAAACGGTGGAGTTTGCCATTAAGCTGCCGGGCAAAGGCGTGGATCAAGACAAACCTATCTGGCTGCCAATAGATTCTAAATTTCCCAGAGAGGATTACGACCGGCTCGTGGCTGCTTCGACTGCCGCCGATGCTGAGGGTGTAAAGCAGGCGACCAATGCTTTGATTAGACAGGTGCGCAGCATGGCGAAGGACATTCAGAATAAATATATTGCCGTGCCGCACACCACTGATTTTGGAATTTTGTTTCTGCCCACAGAAGGTTTGTATGCCGAGGTGCTGCGTCAGCCTGGATTTCATGATGAACTACAGCGGGAATATAAAGTTATGGTTGCTGGGCCGACTACATTGTCTGCGATTTTGAGCAGTCTTCGGGTGGGCTTCCAGACTTTGGCGATTGAGCAGCGTGCCGGTGAAGTCCGGACTGTTCTCGGCGCAGTCAAAACTGAGTTTGGCAAATTTGGCGAGGTGTTGGACACGGTGAAAAAACAACTTAACACGGCCGCAAATACGCTTGAAAAAACTGGCGTGCGAACCCGCGCCATGGAACGCGCGCTTAAAGACGTTACGAAGTTGCCCGCCGACAAAGCCGCAGCGGTATTTAACTTTTCCGAATCAGTTTCACCCGTTGAAACCGAAGAGGACGCCGACAAAGAAAACACTGAATAATTATCAGGTAAATAAAAAATTTCTATATCATGTATCATAGTGAAAATAAAAATATAAAAATATGTTTCGACCATATAATCTAACATCCATTGCGGCTTGGACTGTGGGCAGTCTGGCTGGGAATCAGGCCTATTATGCAGTTAAGAAAAAACACGCCGGGATCATTTTAAATCAAGGCGGTTTACAGCCAACTAGCCTTGCCCCGGCCAGTAACCCACCTTATGTCCAGAAAGTCTTTAACAAATGTATGAATGTGGGCAATGAAGTTGTTAAATTTCATAGTGATTTGTCTTCGGCATACACTCGGGAGACAAACACCCTAAACACCACGCCACTACTGAAATTAGTTGCATATTGCAACTGGTTGAATTCCAACAAAAATCGAATAAAGGATGAAATACGAGCCGTATTAGATCGGGCAAAGCGTGAGGGGTATGTTTATGAGAAGAGCATTCAGACTTTGATTGAAGAAACAGATAGCCTTGTAAAGACGGTTAATTTAACGAAAGATGATATGTTGCGACAGGTGTATGATTTGCTTGATCAAAATGATAGGCTCGCTTCAGCACCTCAAAAACCCAAGGCTCTGGAACTTTTTGATCTGATACTCTCGAACATGCAGGTGGATGAGAAAAGTTGGAAATTAAAAGAATTCAATGGGTCTGGATTAAAATTGGTTGGCCCCAAGCAAAACGCCGACACTACAACTTGTGGAGATCAGAATATTAAAACGGAAGCGCTGTCCAAAGCCCCTTCAGAACCGTTGCCCAAATCAGATGAGCAGCAAATCAAGTCCGCTGCCACAAACCCCACCAAAAAGAAATCGAAGCCTGCCAAATCACGCAATGTCGAAACCAAAGGGATAGCGGAAAAAATTAATCAAATTTACATAGCCCGCGACTCTCAAGCCATCGGTCCTTATAGCTATGCTCAAATGCTCGACTGGGTTAAAACAAGGCCAGATGATTTAGTGGCCTACGATGGCGCTTCAGAGTGGATAAAACTTAAAGATTTGATTGCAAAAATTGAAAGCGGTCAAATTTAGTTTTACGAAGCATGGGTGAATTTGGTGAAGTAATTCACAAAAAATACTATGAATAGCCCGATTCAAATTGGTGACTGCAAGGCGTGCGGTGGCAAGGTGAGTAGAGAGGCCGCTAGCTGTCCGCACTGTGGACAACCATCGCCGTTCCAACAAAATATTTCTGTGGTGTTGGATAGCCAAGGACGCCCGAAAAAAATATTTAAGCCAAATATTCCAGCGAATGCGAATACCGAGGAAATATGGATGCCGATAGAAGGTTTCGAAGGGTATTTTAGCGTTTCCAGCTTTGGCAATATCCGATCAGAAACTCGAACAATTCCTCATAAAAGACACGGAACATCCGTGCTTAAAGGAAAAATAATAATTCCAACGCAAACAAAAGGAGGTTCAAACACATATGGTGTAGTGTCATTTTCCAAAGATGGAAATCAGAGGACGTTTCAGGTCCATCAACTGGTTGCCAGAACTTTTCTTGAAAACCCAAGTGCTTTCCCCTCCGTAAATCATATTGATGGGAACGGGTTAAATAATAGGCTCGATAATCTCGAATGGATTAAACCAAGGGATAATATCATTCACGCTTACAGCCTTGGACTAGCCCAGGGAAAGCGAGGAGAGAAAAATTCAAGTGCGATACTTACTGATGAAAACGTTAGGCAAATCAGAAAATACATTGCAGAAAAAACTTTCACGCAGAGAAAAATTGCAGAAATGTTCATAGTTGTTCCAATGGTAATTTCAGACATAAAATTAGGCAAAAGTTGGAAGCATGTGATTTGATGCTGTAATTTTTACTTCGGCTAGAACGTGGGGTCAAAATAACGTCACAGGATGTGCTCCTACGCAAGAACTGTGATGTGAGATTATCGCCTGACCAAATCAATTCAAAGATTCATCCAAAAAAAGCGGCCTCCGTTTCAGAAGGCCGCTTTGCTTTCATCATTCGTCATTTTATTTCGCCGGCGGCGTTGCAGCCGGCGGAACCGGCGGCGCGGGCGGGGTGTGGTTGTCTGGCGGGAAGGTGTTCAGGCGGA
>PKZR01000046.1 GCA_003133815.1 Limisphaerales bacterium
CTGACGAATTCGGGCCGTGCGGGAGCATTGATTTCCACTCCGACCAACCGGGTGAAGTTCTCCCAGAAATTGCCGTCGTATGCCTCACCAGCCACCCGCGTCAGCCAAACCGTCATGACTGCCGGATGCAGTTTGAGCAAAGAAATCAGCTTGTTGAAACGTTGGTTTAGCTGGATTGGTAACTGCGCTTGAACCAAAACGCGAATCTCATCTGCTTCTTCCTTGGACAACGGGGCGAGGCCCAGAACCGGCGGGCACTTGTCCGATTCGAGGAATGGCTTCCACGCGTTATTGTAGTCAGACAAATTCATATTGCCTCCAGCCATGTTGACCCTTGGCACTTTGTCGGATGAGCGCCATAAATTGTGCATGGAAGAACCCGACCCGGCAAATCTTAATCCGCGTTGGCGTTTGCATAATTTCGTCATAGCGTTCAGTTTAACTGGAAGCGTGATGGGGCGGTTTTTCCCACCACCGCCGGCTGTAAAGCGATTTTTGGCGACACGTCCGCATAAACCACCTGCATAATGGCGCCATAGAAATTGTCCACGGCCCAGAGGTTGGAGAACACCAGTTCCCCGACGAAATCGGGATGAATCTCTGGAGATGGCAACGGCTGACTGGTGCGGAAACGAACCTCTCCACTATCGGCATCCAGCTCAAAGCAGCCGTGCGTCAGTCCCCAATTGATGCGGGTGAACAGCTCGGTGACCTGGGCGCGGCGGGTGACCGGCACGCGGCAGGGCAATTGCGACATGAAAATCAGGTGAGCATTCTTGGGGTCCGCAATAGCCACGCACTGCCAGCGAGCGTTGTCGCCGGTGAAGTTCAGATGGATCACTGGGCGGTCGGGGGCCGGTGTGTAGGCCCACTGCTTACTGTCGAAAAATCCGGCGAAGCATTGGAGGCTCCGGCCGCTTTCTTCAGGTTTGAAGTTTTCTTCACTCATGCCACACGATATTGCAGCCGACATGCCAAGCGTGAAAACCTTCAAAAGACCAATAAATAAAGGCATTCCATCAATTCAGGGCGGGGAGAAAACAGGTTGAAAATTAAATAACCATAGATAACCGTTAAATGAAGATTTAAACCAGTGCGGCACCGCACCTGATGAATCGGCCGTTTTGGATCGCCAATTTGAAGATCCCCTGATGTGCTAATTCAAACCCGTCAATAAAATCAAAAGATGTTGAACCCGCGTTGAACTAGGTCCATCGCTGCTGGTAAATAGCACCACCTTTTTCAATGATTTGGACATCTGTTGTTTCGCCATCGTTGCCTTCACAAAGGCCATAATCGTAGCGAAGTCCGCCCAAGTCCGTTAAAAGATAACGAGGATGCATGGCGTCACGCGGCATCGAATTTAAAGATTTCCAACGGATGAATTGAATGCCGCAGAAATGTGGCACTGATAAACGCCGGAGATTATGAATCTCCTTAAGTTTGCCGCTGAAATATTCCTCGGGAGAATCATGTTCCAAGTGATACTCCATACGGCTTAACTGAGTGCCCTGCGAGGCAAGTGTGATGAACCGGTTAAGGGGTTTGTTGTAAGCCGACTTGGGTTCGTAATTGGGATCAATGAAAACGACTTCCTTTGCATGAACAAGGAGTTCCTTTGCCTCCGCCGCCATCGATTCTGCTACTCGAACAATTACATCTCCTTTGTCGTCCTTCCATTTGCCATGTCCGGAGTGGAGTTCAACGCCTTCGATAAAATCAGGGAAGCCCGGGTGCGGATCGCATGTCACAACAACATGAAAGGGGAGGCCGGTATGTTCCCGTTTGGCATTTTCTATCCAGTCGTTCTGCTCTATGAATGTTCGGCCCCGGCGAATGAGTCTGGGCTTCACGTTTTTGAGGTATTCCACAATCAGCGATTTCTCCCGAGGAAGACAATCCTTGCATGATTCAACCACCTGCCACTGCCATTTGTTTTTTGGAAAATCAGCAATCAGACGCCCGTGGTTGAAACCACACTGGTCAACCGTCTCCTTCAGCCTGTCCCAGTTAGACAGGTAGGCGGGTTCAATGGCAACTTCCTTGAAGATCAATCAAACAACTCCCTAGCACGCTCCTCAAAGAAGCCATCCTTGCCAGGCCACTGGCGTAGGAACTCACCCTGGGAATCCAAGCCCAACACGGTGACGGTAGTGGATTCAGCCGTGCGTTGGACATAGATGACGCTCAAGTCGTCCGGGGTAAGTTTGAACTCGTCTGCATCGACCTCTCCGTCAGTTGTTTTGCGGATTCTCTTCATCAATCGCAACATGAATAACTCGCTGTGCGTTTCCAAAAGAAACAGGCGACCCGTCTTAGCTGCGCTGATAAATAACTCCCCTAGCCTTGCCTGTGCGGAAGGATGAAGATGCAACTCAGGCTGTTCGACAGCTAGAAACGAACATTTGGAATCCAAGGCACCCACAACTATGGGTAGGGACTGAGCCACGCCGATGCCGATATCCTTCGGTCCGACTTCTGTTCCAGTGCGCGTATCCACGATGCGAATTCGTGGCGTCTGTTCGGAACCTTGTAACGGTTTTAATATTTTTTCGCGAAATTCGTGCTGGCTACGCTCGTCATATTGGGTCTGAAGGAGTTTCAGTTGATTCATCAGCAAGCTGTCCTCGGCCACCGAGCGTAGGCCGACTACTTCAATACGATAGCCAAGTCCCAAACGATCCTTGTCCTCGAACCATTTGCTGACTTCCTCGACAAAGGCATCCCCTTTTCCCAATGCGCGATCGTAGTGTCGCAACAACAAATCCCACGCGCCAAGGCCGTTTGCCCATCGCGATGGATCTTCGACCTGTGGAGCCTCATGATGACGATCGGGTATTGCGCGAATCGGTCCGATATACCGAAATCCATCCAGATGTTGCCTAGTAAGAGCAGTGATACCGATGACAATTTGGTTAATGGTAGCCCAATGCGGTTGCCCTTCATCGCCAAGAGCTGAAGGCGCAAAAGGAAGTGGACGCAGGAAACTGGGTGACGGGCTGATTTGCCCGTTTAATTGGATCAGCGGGAAAAAACCACAGTTATTTAAAAGTTCATGCTCCTTTTCTTTAAACTTCTTAACAGCATCCTCAATGAAAATGCGGAACACTGGAAACAATTCTTCAGAATTCGCCGTGCATACAATATTCGGTAGATTCAAAAGCAATCGGCCAATCGTATCGCGGTCAATCAGTTCTCCTCGTTTAATAATTGTTGCTTTTGTGCTTGAATGAACCAGATCAAATTCGAATTCAGGTCTTGCATCGGGCGAAAGAGCCGTAGCGAAATCAACCATTTTAGCAAGCCATTGCGCCCTAAAACGTCGCATCTCCTGATCAAATTCTTTCTTTAATTCTGCGAGTGATTCGTCCAATGCAAGCAAAGCGGGATGAAAGTATTGGATTTCCTCGATCGCTGGGAGGGAGTCCGCCTTGGGTTTGCGAATGGCAACGACCTCCTCGCCATTGACAAAATACTTGCACTCGCTAAACCAGCCTTCCTCCCGTCCAAAATCCCAGCGCGCGGCCAATTCAAGTGCCACGGTTTGCACCTGCGCGTTGATATTAAATGCGCTGTGCTCTTCCAATCCATTCTCCTGGTCGGTAATTTGTAAAAGTTCTTCGAGCGTAGGCACCCCATCGTCGGTGGGGGTAATTTCCAGGCGTATGCGAATCTCGCGTTCCAGATCGTGCTTGTGAACGAGGTTGCGGAAGCCACCCATTTCAATGGCCTCGCCGCCAAGGAGCGTTTGATCGGGATTGGCATTGTTACGGTCAAGGAGCTCTCTCACATAGTGAATTGCCTGGAGAATCGTGCTCTTGCCCGCACTGTTCGCGCCGAACAACAGCGTAATGGGCCGTAACGGAATGGTTACCGGGACGCTGATCCCCTTGAATTTTTGGATGGTGATGG
>PKZR01000372.1 GCA_003133815.1 Limisphaerales bacterium
GTCGAGCACCACGACCTCGACGATGCCATCAAGATCGGCAGCGACAACCGCGATTACGTGGCGCGCGTGCTCACCTTCGCGCTCGCGCACCGTGCCGAATCCTTTTCCAGCGCCGTGTTGCGCGCCGCAAACCTGGAATTGAAGCAGTTTAACCGCGGCCTCGCCGTGCTGGATACCATCATCACGCTCGCGCCGCTGCTCGGACTGCTCGGCACCGTCACCGGCATGATTCACGCCTTCGGCCTGCTCGGCGCGCAGCAGTTGGACGCGCCCGAGGCCATCACCGGCGGCATTTCGCAGGCGCTCCTCGCCACCGCATTCGGTCTGGGCATCGCCATCACCGCGCTCATACCTTTCAACTACCTGAACGCCCGGCTCGAAGAGGCGCGGCATGACATCGAGGACGCCGCGACGCAGCTCGAACTGCATCTGGAACAAGGCAAGGAATGCAAGGAGCGCCCATGAACATCCCGTCACCCCGTGCGCGCAAACGCGCCCGCATCGAAATCATCCCGCTCATCGACGTAATCTTCTTCCTGCTGGCGACGTTCATGATGGTTTCGCTTTCGATGGTCAAGAACAGCGGCATCAAGGTGAACCTGCCGGCGGCGGCCACGAGCGCGCCGCAGGAGCACAACGACCGCACCACGATTTCCGTCACCAAGGACGGCGATATGTATTTCAACAAGAAGCAGATGCCGCTCGACCAGCTTCCAGCGCGATTGCAGCAATTAAAAACTGGGCAGCCCGACCCGAAGGTCTTCATCAACGGCGATGAAAAGGCGTTCTTTGGCGCAGCCGTCGAAGTCTTGGACGATTTGCGGAAGGCCGACATCACGAAGGTGGCTATTGATACCAAATTGAAACAGTGAAACGCCCGCTGCTCATCTTTTACGCGTTCGCACTGGCGTTTCACGCCGTCGTGTTGTTCTGCCTGAAGCCGCCCGCGCCGAAGCCGCCGAAGATTTTCAACGAGACTTACGTTGACGTGACGCTCACAACACCGCCACCGCCGCAGCCGGAGGTTCAGCCGGCAGTTGTGCCGCCGCCTCCAACGATTCAGCCGGTGGTTTTACCAAAGCCGGAGGAAAAACCGCAGTCTCCACCGCCGCCAAAACCGGAAATGACCCTTCCCGAACCGAAACCAACCCCACCGCCGTCCCCGCCGGTTGTGCAGCCCGTGGTCGTTCCACCACCGAAGCCGAATCCGCAGGAATATATTCCCGTCACGCAGCCAACTTACGCTGTGCAAGCCGCACACATTTATCCGCCTGAAGCAGCGCGACGACACCAACAGGGAACCGTCGTTCTTATGCTGTATATCAACGGCAGCGGTGCACTCAACAAAGTTGAGATTGTGAAAAGCTCCGGCTTCCCGCTGCTTGACGCCGCCGCAATAAGAGAAATGAAACAGTCAAAGTTTGAACCCGCGATGGACGGCGCAATCCACGTCCGCTCCCGCGCACAAGCCAGCGTCACCTACCGGCTGGAATAATCCAGCGCCGAAAAAGCTCGCCAACCGCTTGGAAAAGGAGCAAATCTTTTCCTGCAATCAACCTTGGGTAAGCGACCCATGAAACATCGTTTGTGGAACCGGCTTTGGAAAGTTGCCGCCCTGCTCATCCTGGCCGGTGCACTTTTCGCCATAATCCTGTCGCGCCCGGACACCGCCGCGCAACAGGCCGTGGCGCAGACCCGTCAGGCGTTGCGTCAGCAGGGCTTCAAGACCGATCTCGCCGATTTTGATTTCTCGACCGCCCCCGGATCGCGCGCACGCGAAGAAGTTCTGCTTGCCGCCGCCCCAAGCCGGGGCGCGAATCCGTTTTACGACTTTCCCAACCTCATGCCACCGGCGGATTCGGACTCGGCCATCGTGGTATGGCAGGAGGAATTCCCGCGCACCCAGTCCGGCGATGTTCTCTGGCCATTGCTGCGCGAAGCGATGGACGAAGACCGTCAGCCGCTCAACGACGCCTTCGTTGCCGCGCTGTCCGGCCCCATCCGTTTCAACCTGGATGCCAGTCGCGGCGACGCCATGCTGCTGCCGCACCTCGCCTCGCTGAAAAATCTCGTCCAGATGTTCAACAGCCGCGCCGTGCTTGACCTCCACGACGGCAACAAGGACGCCGCATGGACAAATGTTCTCGCCGCAACCCGGCTCGTCACGGCGTGGCAGCCAGAGCCGGTGGAAATTTCCCATCTCGTCCGGTTTGCCGACACGATTCTCGTGTTCAATGCCACGTGGCAGTTGCTGCAAACCAACCACTGGCCGGACGAAAAGCTGGCCGCACTGCAAAGTGAATGGGAGTCCGCAGATTTTTTCACCAACCTGCCGGAGATTGACGCCTTCAAGCGCGCCGCCGATGTGGCGGATTGCCAGCGGGAGCGCCAGCGTCCCTTCGAAGAAGGATATTCCTTCGCCGATTTCTTCAACACGGCGTTGCATTATCCCATGCAGATATTTTTCGAATTCACCCACTATTGGGGCCAGGAAAACTATCGTCAGCATGGCAGCTACGAAGACGAAAAAAATCTGCTCCTCTTCTATCGCGACCGCGAAGTCGAGCTTCGCAACGCCGTTCAATCCCCAACTTGGTCGCAGATGCGCCAGCTTCTAGGCGTCGCCAGTCAAATTTCCTTCCAGTCGCCTTATCAGTCGCGGCTGCAAATGATGAACAACCTGCATCGCATCGGCATTGCGTTCCAAAGGCAGGGTTCAACCTTGCTGGCCCACGCCGCAGAGACCGCGGCGCGCCGCAGAATCCTCATCACCGCCATCGCGCTCGAACGCCATCGCGGAAAATATGGCTCCTATCCAGACTCGCTCGCCGCTCTCTCGCCGGAATTTCTAAAAACCGTGCCCGTGGATTTCATGGATGGGCAGCCGTTGCGCTACCGGCTCACCGACGACGGCCATTTCATCCTCTATTCCGTCGGCTTGGATTGCGTGGATGACGGCGGGAAAATGCCGGCGCAAAGACGGCTGGGGCCGCTCGCCTTCCGTCCGGGGAATTTTGGAGCGCCGCCGGAAGGCGACATCGTATGGCCGCGCCCGGCCAGCGTCGCCGAAATCAATGCCGTCCAGCAGCGCGAACAAACCGCCCTCGAAAACAGGGCTGATGAAATGGAAGAAATGCAGGCCAGCGCGCAATGGGATTTCACCATCAAGCGCCAGTCCGAGGTTGAAAAACTTCTCGCACAAAAGGCGGAACCAGTTCCCGCCGACACGACATATCATGGCCGTCCGCTCGCCGAAGTTCTGCGCAACGTGGATTCCACCGGCACAAACCGGCTTTCACTGGCCGAACTGCTGACACCGCACCAGATCATCACCGGCGCGGAACCGGAGATCGTCGCCATTGAAATCCCCATCGCCTACGACGTGC
>PKZR01000201.1 GCA_003133815.1 Limisphaerales bacterium
TGTTCGCGGAACAGCAGAAGGCTTGTGCGGATGCCGAGCAAAAACATCAAACCTACGTCGCCACCAGCCTTGCGTTGTGGGAGGCCAAGCGCAACGCCTTTCAGCTTGAGGCCACTCTCGGCGGGCTGCCCGGCCCTACCGGCCCGCTGTGTTCCTCCGATTACGGCACCCACTGGATTTTGTTTGACTGGCAGCCGCCGGCATCCGGCGGCCCGGTCTGGGGATATCGCGTCGAACGCAGCACGGACAACCGGGACTTTTACATGGCCGACCTGGGCGTGGAGCCGGAAATCACGCTGATCAACCAGCCGCAGAATGTGAAGCTCTACTACCGCGTCCGCGCCTTCAACGGCTGGGGCGATGGGCCGCCCGGCCCCGTCTTCGGCATCAAGTTCGACCCCAAACTCGTGGACGCGCGCAAATGCGGATGAAGGACTGTCCGAAGAAAAATGACCGTGACATTTCTCCATCAATTAAATCAGTTGAGAAGAAGCCAAAATAACATGCAAAATAGAAGACGGGGAAAAAGTTTAACTTCATCTGAATCCATCCGCGAAATGTGCGGTCCAACATTGACCTTTGACGGCAAGTTGCCGGCAGTGAGGACGGCTGCCAACACCTGTTTCCGATGGGAACGATTTATTCTACACTCAAAACCATGAACCCTGAATTGCGACACTTCATTGACGACATCCCATTCCACCGTGCGGCGATGCGGAAGGCGGTGGGGCTGCTGCCGCCGGATGATGCCTGGCCCGACCGCAGATCAGAGATACCCGAAACGAGGAGTCAAAATCAAAATCTGGCGGAGTATAATTCACGGACGGAATCGCGAATCAGGACAACTATCGTGAACACGCCCAGCACCGTGCCCAGCGGGATGTGCAGGCAGTTGATGCCCGCCACCACCAGCGAAAATGTCCGGCCCTTCCGGGCGCGGAGACACAGGCCGGAAATCAGGTTCAACACGCCCGAGATCACGAACCAGATGCCAAAGGCCAGATAAAACCATTTGAAGATGGCAAACAATTGCTCCGGCGTCATCGGCATGGGCTGCTTCTGGTTCTCAAAAAATTTGGGATTGGTAAACATCGCGTGCATGAATGTGTAATGCACCAGCAGGAACAAAAGCCCCAGCACCGCCAGGCCGGCGCCGACGAAATGGAAGATGGCGAGCAGGTTCAGATGATCCGCATCAATCTTGCGCTGGTCGCGGGGTAATGGAGGGAGTTCGCTCATAAATCAATGGGTTGCTTCACGGGACGCTCGGGGCGGGTGCTGCTGGCGGATGATAATCCGCCGCCACATAAAACGGCTGCGCCTGCCGGAACAAATCCGCGACACATCCCGGGGTGTTTGACTCGGTGAGGCTGAGGTTGACCTCATATTCCCGGCTGACCGACTTGGCCACCAGCAGGAAATCGTGGAAGAGCATCGTGTCGCGCGGCTCCATGAGCGCGAGAATATAATATGGCTTGAGGGCGGGCGCAGGCTGCCCGGTAATGACACGGGTGAATATCCAGACTGCGCGGAATTCACCATGCTGCCGGCAAAACTCAAACACCGCTTGCACCAGAGCCGTCGGATAATCCGCCGGATCAATCTTGTCCAGACGCAGCCGCTCCGTTTCCTGGCCATCCATTGGGTGTGGTTTCAACGCGGAACCGCTGGCCAGCTTGAGCAGCGATTCCGGCGGCAGGGAAATATCGCCCGTGGAGCAGCCATAGTTGACGGACATTTTCAGGTTCAGTTTGCCGAGCATCCCCAGCACATCCTTGGCGAGCATCTCGGCGGGCATATAAGTGCGTGGCCGCACCTTGTTCTTCTTCAAGCTCTCCAGTGCGCGCGCCTCCGATGAAAACACCGCCACCGCCACGCCTTTGCTGGTTTGAACCCGCAGGAACGGCATGGGCTGACCCTCCACATATTGCATATTTTGATTGGCCACCTCCGGGTGGAACGGGATCAGCAGATACAAATTGCCCGCGCACAGATGGCGCAACAAATCCGGCAACGCCGCCTGACTGCGTTGAAAGGCCATGATGGATTTGTCCAAATCATTCAAGGGAATGGGGACTTTCATAATTAAATGGGTGGCATTGCCACCAGTCTGATTTCAGCTATGACCAGAGCGTAAATCCGACAGGCCAGCGCGTCAATGGTGAGGAGAAGCTTGGTGTCTTCGTGTCTTGGTGGTTAAAAACCCGTGTCCATCGGTGTTCATCCGTGGTTCAACCGTTTCACACTTTCCTCATATACTTTTTGATGAACAGCAGGTAGCCCACAAACGGCAGCGAGAACAGCGCGGTGAACCAGCCCATGCGGTTGCCCGTGAACAGGCCCATCTTTTGGATCTGGTCAATCTGCGCCTGCGGCATTCCCTGCAATTGATACAACTCTGTAATGTCATGCTGCGCGTAGGTCATCAGTGCGGACGTCGCGAACAACACCATTGCCACGAGGATGAGCCACCAGCCCCGCGCGTCCAATCGGTATAACCACCAGCCCGCCCAGCCCCAGACGGCGGCGACCAACAGGCAGGTCAATGCGCCCGGCAGGCCGGAAACAAACATCCCAAAGAACGGCATCACCGCCATGCCGGTCAGCGACATCACCAGCATCATCGGCACGGCCAGCCACGTCCACAGGCAGAACGCCAGCACCGGCAGCGGACAGGCATCGGTCCAGGGCGTCACCGGGTCGCGCGCCTCGCAGGTGGCCTTCACATGGCGGCTCTGGTAGAAAAACGTCCACAACAACGGCACGAGGACAAAAAACACGAAGAAGAAAAGGGTCATGCCGATGACCATGCCGGTGACGGCTCCCGGCGGCATGGCCGGCTGGCCGGATTTGGCATTGGCAGGCAGATTGGCAAACACCTTGGCCATGAAAAGCGGCATCACCGCCGTCATGAAGACGCCCATGATGAGCCAGCTCCAGGAAAAGATGAGAAGCAGCGCCCGCGCCCAGCGCCGCGCCTGGATGGAACCGATGCCCAGCCAGATCAGCGCCACGGCCAGCCCGCCGTAGATGGTCACCGCCGGCAGGATGGCCGTCGCATTGGACGTCGGCGCATTCGGAGCCTTGGCCGCCATCATCTGCCCGAACAGCATCAGCGGCACAAACAATCCGGCGAGACAGCCGAGCATCAGCGTCAGGATGCCAAAGACAACCAGTCCCGTGGAGCGGTCCTTGTAGTCGGGCAATGGAGCGGCCTCAACGGGCGGGGCTTCGGGATTTTGTTCGTACATAAAAAGTGGCGGATTTTGTTTGTTGATACGCCGATTTCCAAACCGAGTCGAGAAATTTCGAGGCGTTTGCTTGCCGTCTCGCGGCGTTTGTTGATTTACAAGCGGCGTTTGCTTGCCAACAGATGACGTTTGTTAGTTTACAAGCGACGTTTGCTTACCAACACGTGACGTTTGTTAATTAACAAACGATGTTTGCAAACCTACACGCGGCGTTTGTTGGTAAACAAATGATGTTTGTTTACCGTCTCGTGACGTTTGTTGGTAAACACGCGGCGCTTGCTTGCCAACAAGCGGCGTTTGTTAATTAACACTTGGCGTTTGTAAACCTACACGCGTCGATTTCTTACCGTCTCGCGGCGTGGGATGGTAATTTCGTCCTACCGTTTCACTTTCCTGACACATTTTACCAGAATCCCGGGGCCTTTTTTTCGCTTTGGAAAATCTGGGACGCGTGACGATATGGCGCAGTGATTTTGGCCATATCCCTGTGCCGGAAGCACCTGTTAAAAAATCATTTTAAAGTGCAACTGATGCTGCTGTTGCAGCAACTACAGACTTTTTTAAATTGCCGGTTCTGGCAGAAAACTTGCGGTAAGACGGGCGTTAACACGGGTGCAGCGCGAAGCTAAGTTGGCTTCCACCGGATGGCCCCGAATTTTATCAACAATCAACCGAAAGGTTCATTATGAAAAAATCAGTATTCAGAGTCAGTCTGGGTTACAAACGGCTGCCGGTGGAAGCGGTCCCGCCATTTGCGGGCTGGGTCGTCAGCTGCATGACGGGAAGCACGGTTTACATCAAACCGCCCGTCCCGCTGGTGCCGCCGGTGCCGCCCGACCCGACCGCTCCCGTGGACATGACCACGCGCATCACCGCCCTGCAGGTTGCCATCAAGAATTATCAGGATGGCGGCTCGCTGGCGTTGACGGCGCGCAATGTCGCGCTGGCGGCGGTGATCGAGGGACTTGACGCGCTGGCGTTCTATGTGCAGACGGTCGCCCGTTTCGACCGCGACATGATGCTCACCTCCGGCTTCGTGCCGGTGAGCACCAATCGCGCGCAATCGAAACTGGACGCGCCGTCCATCACGGGCATAGACAACGACACCGCCACGGAGCTGAACGTGCATCTGACCACCGTGGCCAATTCGTATGGCTACGAGGTGCAGATCTGCACCGGCACGGACGCGTGGACGACGGTCAAATACTCGGCCCAGGCCCGCACCATCACGCTGACCGGTCTCACGACCGGCACGGTGTATCAGGTGCGAGTCCGCGCGCTGGGCGGCAGCACCGGTCAGAGCGACTGGTCCATGCCCGGCTCGAGCATCGTGGACTAAAGGCAGGGACATCCCGCTGGGATGTCCGGTCATCGCAGCGCGATGACCCTACCACGGCTGACAAGACAAAGGCCGGAACGGGCAACCGTTCCGGCCCTTTTTATTTTTCGAGCGGACCGATTGCGACACCCAAAGCCAGTCAGACGATTTTTACGCTCACGCGGACAATCGGATAGATTGAAAACAACCTGAAAGAGACCATTCAAACATTTTTCAAAATCCGGCTTGACATCTGCGTTCTAGTGTTCTAATTGTATTCATACACTAAACATGGCTGTGACGTTCAACATCAACACCGGGTCGAACACCCCGATCTACAAGCAGATCACCGACCAGGTGCGTCTGGGGGTTGCGTCCGGCAGGCTAGCCGTGGGCGACCAGCTTCCAAGCGTCCGGGCGCTTGCGGAGGATTTGGTGGTGAATCCCAACACGGTGGCGCGCGCCTATGCCGACCTGATCAGCGAGGGGCTGCTTGAATCGCGCGCGGGCCGGGGTGTTTTCATCACGCAAAAACGCAAAATTTATTCTCGCGCGGAAGGCTGGCGGCGGCTGGAGCCGATGCTGAACGCGCTCATCGGCGAGGCGATGATCCTGGATTTCACGCGCGACGAGCTGCGCGAGGCGTTCGAGGAAAAATTAAGCAAATGGAAACACCAGAAGGGAGGCGACGGAAAAAATGAATAACGAATCTGTCATCCAAACGCGCAACCTGACCAAGTATTTTGGAGGCAAGGCCGCCGTATATGAACTCAACCTGGATGTTCCGCGCGGCTGCGTCTTTGCCTTTCTGGGCCGCAACGGTTCGGGCAAGACGACGACCATCCGGATGCTCATGGGGATGGTGCCGCCGACGCGCGGCACAGGCACGATTCTCGGCCACGACATCCGCGCGTTGACGCCGGAAGTCCGCGCGCGCATCGGTTATCTCACGGAGGAACACCAGCTTTACGGCTGGATGAACGTGAAGCAATGCGGCGAATTCCAATCGAAGTTTTTTGCGAAATGGAACGGCAGGATATTTCGCGGTGTTGCCGGCCATTTCGGGCTGAAACCCGAAGCCAGGGTGAAGGATTTATCGCGCGGCGAGCGCGCGGGGCTTTGTCTTGCGCTGACTCTTGCACCAGAGCCGGAATTATTGATGCTGGATGATCCGGGATTGGGCCTGGATCCGGTTGCGAGGCGGGGCCTGGTCGAATCCATGATTTTTCTCACGCGAAAATCCGACCGGACAATTTTCTTTTCTTCTCATCATCTGTCCGATGTCGAGCGTACGGCGGATTACATCGCCGTTTTTGACCGGAGCATATTGCGCGCGTGCTGCCCGTTGGAAAAATTCCAGGAAAGTGTTCAACAGGTGAGGTTGAGGTTCCCCGGAACACCTCCGGCGTTGCCAAAAATTCCAGGGCTGCTTCAGGCCGTCCGCACGGAAAACGAGCTTCGTGTGACTTGCGTTCATTACAATGGCGAGGCGGAAACGGCTCTTCGCGCGCTTTCGCCGGTTGAAATGGAATCCGTGCCGCTCGGACTCGAGGATGCATTCATCAGCTATCTGGGGGAGCGCGGCGAGAAAACATTCATCCTGTCGGAAATGGAGGCGCAATCATGAAGGCAATGATTCAAAAAGACCTGCGGGAAAATCTGAAACTGGCCCTGATCGGCCTGTTGATTTTTTCCCTGCTGCTGCTTCAGGCGTACCAGACGTGCATTTCGACGTTGACCAACATGCTCACCGGCAATTCGTCGGGGCAGATTGGCGCCCTGCAACCCTTGCTGGCGACGGGCTTGTTGACGGGGACGGCTTTTTTCTGTGCCATCTTCGGCACCGCGCTGGGCTGGCTGCAGACCCGGAACGAGGCGCACCGCGACCTTTGGGCGTTCTTGATACATCGTCCGGTCACACGCACGGAAATTTTCTGGGGCAAGACCATCGCCGGATTATGCCTGTATGCATTCGGCGCGGGATTGCCTCTGGCCGTTTTGGTGGCGGTGGTGCGGACGCCCGGTTACGTCGCCGCGCCATTTGAATGGGCGATGGTTGTGCCGCCGGCTTTGATTTTTTTTACGGGCATCGCCTATTATTTTGCGGGATTGCTGACCGGCTTGCGGCAGGCGCGTTGGTATGCGAGCCGTTGCTTTGGCCTTGGTCTGGCAATCGCCACTTCCTTCGGCGTGGTGGCATCTACTGTATTCTGGATACCAACGGTTCTGATTGCAGTTGCGGTTTTGATTTTGGCGGCGGCGGCGTGGGGCGCCTACCAGAGCGGCGGATTTTATCGCGGCCAGCCGGTGGCCGGAAGACTGGCGCTGACGGTTGCGCTGACTGCGGGTTGCGGTGTTGCCTTGTTTGCCAGCGTGGGCCTGCTTGTCAATTTGGTTTTGGGACCGTTGACACATCATCCTTATGTTTGGAGCTATTATCAAATGACCCGGGATGGAACGATTTACAAGGAGACGAACCGGGATGGCAACACGGAATATGCGGATTTGGACGGACATCCCCTGCTCGACCCCAAGACCGGGCAGAAAATGGAGCCAAAAGAATTTTCAAAGCGCATTGCCTACGGCAGAGGAGTTTTGTCCACCCTCAAATACCGGAACCGGGATCAATACCAATATTCCATCCAAAATGCTTCGGGCTTTTTCAGCCTCTGGAACATCACGGACAAAACCCTCTGGTATCTGGATCGCCATGGAAAATTGCTCGGCTATGACGGTCAGACCCGGAAATTCATCGGCAGTCTGGATCCGCACGGCAATGACGGCAAGCTGGCGTCCGAACCGTTCCTGCAACGGGCCGATTCCAACTACTACAATGCATACGGAGATGTGCCGCAGAAGATCATCGCAACCGCAAAGACCGTTTATCAGGTGGATTTCAAAGAACGCACGCTGAAGCCGGTTTTTACCCTGACGAATGATGAAATCGGCGGCTACGATGAAGAGGAGGCCTCATATGAGGACAATCATGCGGCGAAAAATTTTCTAATCACCACGCGCAAGACCGTGTGCCTGATGGACTACGACGGACGGCCCATTTTTGCGTTGCCTTACAAACCCGGCTATTTTGAATACCCGCAAGTCGAAATTTCATTTCTCCAACTGACGAACAGTTCGATGAATAATTTCGCCGTCTGGTTTCTCCCTGATTACTTGATGAACAAGGCAGCCGGCTGGAAATTGCCGGAACACATCCTTTGGATTGCGCCGGCACAAACCGTCACAAAAAGTGCGGATTTGCCCGTTTTGCGACTAGATGAAGAAAGTTCCTGGCCGGATAAACTGGCGACCGCGCTGCTGCCGCCTCCTGTGCATGTGGAGTTTGACGACAAGATCTACAAGTCGTGGAACCTGTTAAGTTACACCCTGGCCCTCGTTTGCTCGGTCATCGGCTGGACTCTGGCGCGGCGATATAATTTTTCAACCACGGCAAGCATCGGTTGGACACTGTTCATTTTTCTGCTGGGGATTGCAGGCCTGCTCACCTTCATGTGCGTGCAGGAATGGCCAGTGCGCGAGATTTGTACCAATTGCAAAAAGTTCCGCGCCGTTGACCGTGAATCCTGCGAACATTGTGAAGCGCCGTTTTCACCACCAGAAAAAAACGGGACGGAAATTTTTGAACCGCTGGCAAAAGTTTAGATTGCCGGCTTTTCAATCCGTGGTAAATAACCCTGGAAAATCAAAAGCTTGCTTCTCCTTCGTACTTTTTAAGGTGGCAACTCCCGTCATTTACTTTCCTTCGCATCGCTGCTAAAACTTCCGCGTGCTCAACGACGCCGCCATCTGGAAAAACCTCAATTCGCCGCGACGGTTGTTTTTGATCGCCGGGCCGTGCGCGATTGAAGATGAAAAGCTCTGCCTGCAAACCGCGGCCTCGCTCAAGCAAACCTGTGAGTCGCTGGGCATCTTTTACGTCTTCAAGGCCAGCTTCGACAAGGCCAACCGCACGTCGGGAAAATCCTTTCGCGGCGTCGGCCTGGAAGCCGGATTGAAAATCCTCGCGCGCGTCCGCGCGGAATTTGAAGTGCCGGTGCTGACGGACATCCACAACGAATCGCACGCCGCCATCGCCGGCGAGGTCGTGGACATCCTGCAAATCCCCGCGTTTCTCTGCCGGCAGACGGATTTGATCGAGGCGGCCGTGGCCACGGGCCAGATCGTCAACATCAAAAAAGGCCAATTCCTTTCCCCGCAGGAAATGGGGCAGGTCGTTGCCAAGGCGAAAAATTCTGGCGCAAAAAAAATCCTCGTCACCGAGCGCGGCACGACGTTCGGCTACAACAACCTTGTGGCCGACATGCGCTCGATCCCGGTCATGAAGGCGTCCGGCTTCCCGGTCGTGTTCGACGCGACGCATTCCATCCAGCTGCCCGGCGGCGGCGGCGACAGGTCGTCCGGCCAGCGCGAATTTGCGCCCGTCCTCGCACGCGCGGCGCTTGCGTCCGGCGCAAACGGGATTTTTATCGAAACACATCCGCACCCTGACAAGGCGTTGAGCGACGGCCCGAACATGATCCCGCTCGCCGAAATGCCGGCGCTGCTGAAGAGCCTGCTCAAGATTTTCAACGCTGTTGAAAAGTGACGTGTGACAAGTGACAAGAAAAATCCAGCCGCACGACGCGCGACAAATCCTGTCGCTCGTCACCCGTCGCTCGCCACCCGACTTGCGCGCGTAAAACTTTTTCTCTGCGACGTGGACGGCGTTTTGACGGACGGCTCGATTTACATCGGCGGCGAGCGCGAGTTCAAACGCTTCGACATCCGCGACGGCCTCGGCATGATTCTGGCGAGGCGCGCAGGATTGAAACTCGGCTGGGTCTCGGCGCGGCCGTCGCTGGCGACAAAACTGCGCGCGGACGAATTGAAAATTCATTTTCTGGTCCAGCAGGGCGACCGGTTGAGCAAGACCGGGGCGATTGAGGAGCTTCTGGCGCAGGAAAGATTGAGTTGGAACGACGTTTGTTTTGTCGGAGATGATATAGTTGACCTGGGTCCGTTAAAACGCGCCGGCCTGGCGGTTGCCGTCGCAGATGGCGTCGGCGAGGCAAAAGCCGCGTCGCATTTCACGACGGGCGCGGCGGGCGGCCACGGCGCCATCCGCGAAATCATCGAGATGATTTTGAAGGCGCAGGGAAAATGGGATTCGTTTGTCGCGCATTATTCGGAATGAAGATGAAGTTCCACAACTCGGTTTTGGTTGCAACCTTTTTTGCGGCAACATGGTTTGCCGCAACGATTGTCCGCGCCCAGCAGAATGCCGCCGGCCACGCAAGCGATTTCAGTTCGGCCGAATATTATGACGCGCCACACGCCCAGCAGATGAAGTCGCGGATATCGGGCGCGGAGGCGTCCCCGCAGCCGGGCGGGCTGCTCGACATCAAAAAACTCAAACTCGAAGAATTCGGCGTGGACGGCAAGCTGGAGGCGGTCGCGGAGGCGCCGGAATGTGTTTATGACTCGATGAACGGTCTGGCGAACTCGCCGGATCATCTGCAAATGCAGACGGGCGACGGAAATCTAAGCGTTGATGGGGAAGGTTTTTTGTGGCGGCAGACGAACCATTGGCTCACCATTTCAAACCACGTCCAGACCGTGATCAAGGGCGTGATGGAAAGCAAAACCGGATTGTGAAAAAAATTTATCTCATCGCATTGCTCGCCCTGACGGGCGCATGGATTGTGCGCGGACAAACGAACGTGGCGAGCACGAATGCGGTCAGCACAAACGCCGTCGCCGAAATCCTCGCGCTGGTGACGACCAACACGCCGGCGCCGGCGCCTCCACAGCCTCCATCACCGAAAACGAACGCGCCGACGAAGATTGATTCGGACAGCGCGGATTTTGACATGAACGGGCACCAGGCCATTTATCACGGCAACGTGCGGGTGGACAGCCCGCAGATGAAACTGACCTGTGCGCAGCTAACCGTGAACCTGCCGCCGGCCGGCGGGCATATCCAGCACATCGTCGCGGAGACAAACGTCGTGATCGATGCCACGGATGAAAAGGGCGAGACAAACCACGTGACCTGTGACAAGGCGGTTTATGACTACAAAGTGCAGGAATTCATGACGAACGAACCCATCACGCTTACGGGCAATCCGCAGGTTGTGAACGCGCAGGGCACAAACACCGCCGACGTGATCATCTGGGATCGCGCAACCGGACACGTTTGGGAGAAAAATCCCCACATGGTTTCCAGTCCGAACGTTGACATTGGAAAAACGGACACGAATTCACCGGCCTCTGGCACCAATAATCCGCCCATGCCAAAATTATTTTGAATGGAAACGTCCGCGCCAAAATCGAACGGATATCTGCTCTCCACGGAAAACCTGGCCAAGCAATACGGCGGACGGCGCGTGGTGGACGGCGTTTCGGTGAATGTGGGCGCGGGTGAAATCGTGGGTCTGCTCGGCCCGAACGGCGCGGGCAAGACGACAACGTTCAACATGGTCGTCGGCATCGTCAAGCCGGACAAGGGCGGCGTCAAATTTTCCGGCCACGAAATCGCGGCGCTGCCGATGCACAAACGCGCGCGGCTCGGAATCGGCTATTTGACGCAGGAACCGTCGGTTTTCCGGAAACTTTCCGTCGAGGAAAATATTCTGGCGATTTTGGAGACATGCCAGCTTTCCAGCGACGAACGCGCGGTGCGTTTGAAATATCTGCTTGAGGAACTGGATTTGACGCCGGTCGCCAGGAGCAAGGCGTATCAATTGAGCGGCGGCGAAAAACGGCGTCTGGAAATCACGCGCGCACTGGTCACAAGCCCGAAGCTGCTTTTGCTCGACGAGCCGTTCGCGGGAATTGATCCCATCGCGAAATATGAGGTGGGGAAGATCGTCCGGCGCCTCAAGGACCGGGGCCTTGGCATCCTCATCACGGACCATGACGTCCGGGAAATGTTGAAAATCATCGACCGCGGCTACATCATCTACAAAGGTCAGGTGCTCGTCGAAGGCTCGGCTGAATTTCTGGCGAACGACCCGAAGGCGCGGGAGATTTATTTGGGGCCGGAGTTTAATTTGTAGGCAGGATAAAAAATGGCACAGCCATCCATCACAGTTGAACAATTTTTCAAGGAGCATTGTGGAGCTCTCCAAATGCGGCTGCTTTCGACGTCGGCGGAGCTGAAGCGAATCATCCGCGAGCCTACCGTGAACCGCCCCGGGCTCGCGCTGAGCGGATTCACGCAATATTTCGCCTACAAACGCGTGCAGGTCTTCGGCCATGCGGAATTTTTTTATCTGCGGTCGCTGTCGACCGAGCAGCGCGAGTCGCGTTACGCCTATCTTTTCGCCTATAAAATCCCGTGCGTGGTTTTCAGCCGCGGCTTGAAGCCGGACAAGGAGCTTCTCGCGGCCTGCGAAAAGGCTGGCGTGCCCGTTTTTCAAAGCACGCTCGTCACGATGACGTTCATCAACGCCGCGACGCTGGAGCTGGAAAACATGTTCGCGCCGCGCGGCACGGAAATCGGCAGCATGGTGGACATCCTCGGCGTCGGCGTGATGATTCGCGGCGACAGCGGCATCGGCAAAAGCGAGGCCGTTCTCGCCCTGATCGAACGCGGTTACAGCCTCGTTTCCGATGATGTGACGAAAGTCACATTGGTCGGCGGCCGCAACGTGGTGGGCACCGGCTCGGATTTGACGCGCAACCACATGGAGATTCGCGGCATCGGCATCATCAACGTCGCCGCCATGTTCGGCGTCAAAAGCGTCCGCAAGGAAAAAACCCTCGACCTGGTCGTCACGCTCAAGGCATGGGACGAAGTTGAGGATGTGGACCGCGTTGGCATGGAGCAGGAATTTGTGGAAATCCTGGGCATGGACATCCCGCACATCACCATTCCCGTGCGGCCCGGCCGCGACCTGGCGCGGCTCGTAGAGGTTGCCGCGTATCAGACCAAGTTGAAAATGTCCGGACATAATGCCGCGCGGGAGTTGAACGACCGGCTCATAGCCCACATGAGTCTGGCCAGCCAGCCGCCGAAGTGAAAATTCAGTGGCCAATTCAGTCTGTGTTGCTTAATGTAAACTGAACAAACCGATGAGCGCTAAAAAAACAGACGCCGAATTCTTAACCAAGGAACTCACCATCACGAACAAGCTGGGCATCCACGCCCGGCCCGCCGCCATGTTTGTCAAGATCGCCAACCGTTTCGCATGCGACATCTTCGTGGAAAAGGACGGCGAAAAAATCAACGGCAAGAGCATCATGGGCCTGATGATGCTCGCCGCCGGCCCCGGCAGCAAACTCATCCTGCACGTTCGTGGTGCCGACGCCCAGCAGGCCATCGCGGAAATCGAGGCGCTCTTCAAACGCAAATTTGACGAGGAGTAGATGGTGGCCGCCCCGATTTGAGGCAACGAGGCCATTATGATAAAAATCGGCGATTTCTGGGTCAACATTGGCAGTTATACGGATTTGACGAAATTGTTTTTGGGTGAAGCCTCCAAGTATTTGTTACTGTTCTTGTTTTCCGTCTTGGCCATACGTTTATGGCGGAAGTTGTCGGGGTTATCCGGAAAAAACCGGCAAAGCTATTTGTCCATGGCGTGTTTGGCGACCGCAATCGCATTGGTCATTGGATACTTTTCAATTTATTCAAGCCTGAGCCGGCTTTATTTTATTATGGGACGAAGGCTTTTAATTCCGGCAATCTTGGGTCGGCATGCTTCCTTTTTGATAAATCTTCAGAGTATTGGATGAGTGCGGATGCAGTTGGAAAGGAAGGCGTATGTCTATTGCTATCAGGCAAAGTTGACAACGGATTGCGGCTGATCGAGCAAGCGAAAATCCTGCGCAAAGGCCAGAGCAGCACGTTCGAGGAATTCTACGAGGGATTATATTATTTTTTTGCAGAACAGTCCGACAAGGCCATTCCATTTTTGGAAGATGCTTCTGCCGATCCGGATTACATCTGGCGAGTGACCAAGGCATTCGCCGTGCTTTACGTGGACAACCATCAGTATGCAAACGCGGCGCGTTTGATGGAGCCCTATACGCAGGTTGAGGTCGTTGACGAGTACCAGGCTTATGTCGTGGCCTCGCTCAAATTGTTTGCCGGGAAAAAATCCGAGTCAAAAATGCTGGTAGACAAATTTGAATCGGAAAATCTGATGCCGTTCTGGAAATCCAGATTCGACAAACTCCGTGCGCAGATTCAAAATCAAATCAACAGATGAGCAAATTTTTTTCCTTCATCCTGCATTCCCGGCTGGAAAATGTGATGGCGGTGGCGGTTTCCACGGCGCTATTGGTTCTATTGCTGACCACGCGACTTTTTCATTCATTCAGCTTTGGGCCTCTCGATTTTATTTTCATCATGCTGCCAATCGGCATTTTGGGTGTAAAAAGCCTTTTGGGCCTACTTTTGTCACCGGAAAGCAACGCTGGCGAAGACATGGCACCTACAAAATATCTGGTTCTTTTCTTTCAACCCCTCTTAAAAATTGTTCGCGATTGGTTTCCATTTCTGCTTTTAAGCGCTTGCTATTATTCCCTGTATACGAATCTGGCGTTGCGAATAAGCCCTCACACTGTTGATCTGGAATTATCAAAAATTGACGCTTCAATCCTCGGAAACCAAGCGTCTTTTCTGCTCGAACCGTTCATCCATCCCTGGCTTACGGATTTCCTAAATTCCATCTATTTTTCCCATATGCTCATCTTTCCAGGCGTTGCCTTATATTTTTACCTGGCCGGGGAGGAAAAGGCGTTCCGTCGCCTGATGATGGGCTTCCTGACCATCATGTTGATGGGAATGATCAGTTACCTGCTTTTCCCGGCAGTTGGCCCTGTGAAATTTTTTGCCGATCAATACACCCGCGATTTGCAGGGACAGATGCTAAGCCGCACTGCAGATTATATCATAAATGTTGGCCGTGTTGGTTTTGACTGCTTTCCCTCGCTTCACGTTGGCATCCCTTTGCTGCTTTCGTTTTATTTGCGTGATTATCGCAGGAAAATGTTTATTCCCGCGATGATTTATGTGGCCCTTATGTGTATTGCTACAATTTATCTGCGTTACCACTATCTCATAGACGTGATTGCTGCTTTTGCCTACGCGCCCGCCGCATATTTTCTGAATGACTTTCTTCTGCACCGCTGGCCGGGGGAACAAATTCAAAAACCTCCAGCCAAAAGCATTTGACCGACTCAAGTTGAACTTGAAACTTGAAACCTTAAGCTTGAAACTCACATTTATGGCTGCCGCTGAAATTGACATCAAATACGTCGCGCATCTCGCGCGCATCTCGATCACGGTCGACGAGGAATCAAAACTCGCCGCGCAACTCGGCGGCATCCTTGGCTACATCGAAAAGCTGAAGGAACTCGACGTGACTAAAGTCGAGCCGACCGCGCACGCGGTTCCCATGGTCAATGTCACGCGTCCCGACGAAGTCCGTCCATCGCTGCCGCACGAAGACGCGCTGCGCAATGCCCCCAAACAGGCCGGCGGACTTTTCATGGTTCCAAAAATTGTGGAGTGAAAACATGCCGGACATAGGCAATTACACGGAGACCACGGAACTGGTCCTCGGCGAGGCGGGCAAGTATTTTACCGTGCTGCTGTTTTCCGTTCTGGCGATCCGGCTCTGGCGAAGAGTATCTGGAAATTTCGGCGCGAACAGAACAAAGGATTTGTTGTCTGCGGCGCTGGCGACATTGATGGCTTGCGGCATCGGATACTTCTCCGTGTGTCGAAGCCTGGGCAAACTTTATTCACATTATGCGATGAACGCCTTCCGCCAGAACCGGCCCCTGCAGGCGCTTGCGCTGTTTGAAATATCGTCGAAATACCGTAAAAGCGCCGACACACTGGGACAGGAAGGCGTTTGTCTTCTATTTTTGGGAGCTCCGGATCAAGGCAGATTTGCAATCGAAAAAGCCGGGACACTGCGCAAAGGCAAAAACACATCCTTCGAACAGTATTATGAAGGTGTGTATTATTTTACCCAGGGACAAAAAAGCAATTCCGTTCCATTGCTCAATGCGGCATCGGCCGATCCGGTTTATCTTTGGGATGTATCCAAGCTTTTAGCAATCATGCTTTTAGATGAGAACCGCGTTGCGGACGCCATGCACTGGATGAAACCTTATATGCAGGCTGAAGTCACGGACAGCGATCAGGCATATATCATGGCTTCCCTCAAACTGGCTGAAGGAAAGAAACCTGAGGCCCAGGCGATCATGGACAAATTCCCGACACAGGAAGAGGACGGGTCGCTGGCGGGAAAAGCCCGGTTTGAAAAACTGCGGGCGCAAATAAACCGCTGATTATTATGCTGCGAAATTTCACCCGATTTGTCCTGCATTGCCGTTTGGAAGACGTGATGGCGGCGGGGGTTTCCATGCTGCTTCTGGTATTTTTCCTCACCACGCGTCTTTTCGTTTCATTCCAATTGCAGGGTCACGATTTCATTTTCATCCTGCTGCCCGTCGGCATTTTGGGAATAAAATGTCTGCTGGAAATGCTCCTGGCCTCGGACTCCAAAACCGGAAACAACCTCGATACTGGAAAATATCTGGTCGCCTTTTTTAAGCCACTGGTCAAAATCGTTCGCGACTGGTTTCCATTCCTGCTCCTGAGCGCCTGCTATTATGCACTGTACACCAACCTGATGCTGCGGGTGAATCCACACACGGCGGATGCGTTCCTGTCAAAAATAGACGCCTCGCTTCTTGGCAACCAGGCGTCCTTTCTCCTCCAACCGTGGATCAACCCCTGGACCACGGATTTCTTGAGTCTTGTCTATTTTTCTTACGTTTTTACGCTGCCGGGTGTCGCCTTGTATTTCTACCTGGCAAAAGAGGCGAAAGCATTTCGACGTATCATGATGGGCTACCTCACCCTCATGTTGATGGCCATCATCAGTTATTTGCTGGTGCCAGCCATTGGCCCTGACGAATTTTTTGCCGATCAATACACCAGTGATCTGAACGGACACCAGGTAATCCGCGGAGTGGATTATATCATGCGCGTGGGGCGGGTCGGCTATGATTGTTTTCCATCGCTGCATGTCGGCATTCCCCTGCTCCTGAGCCTTTATTTGTTCAGCTACCGCAAAAAGGCGTTCATGCCCGCGCTGGTTTACGTCGCGCTCATGTGTTGCGCAACCCTCTATTTGCGCTATCACTATCTCGTGGATGTCATCGCCTCATTTGCCTACGCCCCGGCCGCCTACCGGCTGAATGATTTTCTGCTGGGACGGTGGCCGGGTGAAAAAATCCAAATGCAACCACCCAAACCAATAGATATAAAAACTGCGACTTGAAACGCATGTTAAACCAACTCACCATTTCCAAACTCGCCGCCAAACTCGCAGGCCGCGAAGTCTCCGCACGCGAAGCCATGCAGTCGTGCCTCGACCAGATTGAACGCGTGGACGGCAATATCCACGCCTTCATTAGCCACGATGCCGCCGACGCGCTCGCACAGGCGGACGCGGCGGACAAGGACATTTCCGCTGGCGTTCAAAAACCGTTGCTGGGAATTCCCATCGCCATCAAAGATGTTCTCGCCGTCAAAAACCAGCCGCTCAACTGCGGCTCAAAAATCCTGGGCAAATTCATTTCGCCGTATGACGCCGCGGCAATTGAAAAACTAAAATCGGCCGGCGCAATAGTTTTTGGCCGCCTGAACATGGATGAATTCGCAATGGGCAGCTCCACGGAAAATTCCGCGTTCGGCGTCACGCGCAATCCATGGGACACCATGCGAATTCCCGGCGGGTCGTCCGGCGGCTCGGCGGCGGCGGTCGCGGCGGACGAGTGCATCGCCAGTTTGGGAACAGATACCGGAGGCTCCATCCGCCAGCCGGCGGCGTTGTGCGGCTGTGTCGGCCTGAAGCCCACCTACGGTCGCATTTCACGCTATGGACTCGTCGCGTTTGCGTCGTCACTGGACCAAATCGGGCCGTTCACCAAGGACGTCCATGATTCGGCGACGTTGCTCGGCGTATTGAGCGGCGTTGACCTGCGGGATTCGACAAGCGTGCCGCAGCCCGTTCCGAATTATATTGCCGCGCTCGACGGAAAAATCAAAGGTCTGAAACTCGGCCTGCCGAAGGAATACATGATTGGGGGGCTCGACGCGGAAGTGAAGGCCGCCGTGGACGCCGCCGTCAAAAAATTTCAGAATCTCGGCGCAGAAATCGTGGAGATTTCCCTGCCGCACACAGATTATGCAGTCGCAACTTATTATATTATTGCGACGGCGGAAGCCTCGGCAAACCTGGCACGCTTCGACGGCATCCGTTACGGCGCGCGGATTGACGGGAACGATCCGACGGAACTTTACAGCAGGACGCGAGGCGCGGGTTTTGGAGCGGAAGTGAAACGGAGAATAATTTTGGGAACCTACGTTTTGAGCAGCGGATATTACGATGCATATTATCTGCGCGCCCAGAAGGTCCGCACCTTAATTCGAAACGATTTTCTCAGGGCGTTTGAAACGGTGGATGCCATCGTCACGCCGACTTCGCCGACGGCAGCGTTCAAAATTGGAGAAAAATCCAACGACCCGTTGCAGATGTATTTGTCCGACATTTTCACGATTTCATGCAACCTTGCAGGCATTTGCGGCATCAGCATTCCGTGCGGGTTCACCAAGTCACCCAAACTGCCCATCGGCCTGCAACTGCTAGGCAAGCCGTTCGGCGAGGAAATGCTTTTGAAAGCCGCTCATGCGTATGAGCAGAATACATTGTGGCATCAGGAGAAACCCCCAGTTTGAACGAGGAAACCAACCCCCGGAAAGAGATCTCCGGCTCAAACCCGCCGTCCGCAGATTGAACAAATATGGGCTTGCGTTTAAAGTAACTTGATGGTTACTTATGACGACGCATGACGAGATCCGCCAGGGCCGAAAACACACCGCCGCGCAATGCCGAACGTTCGCGCGAGCGCATCCTGTCCGCCGCGCTCAAGGAGTTCGCCGCAAAGGGATTCGCAGGCGCGCGCGTGGATGTGATTGCACGCCAGGCGGCTATCAACAAGCGGATGCTCTACCATTATTTCGGCAACAAGGAAAAATTGTTTCGCGCGGTCCTTCAACAGAAAATCGCCGAACGTCGCTCATGGGGGCTTAACCTGTCCAGCGACCCCGCAGTCCGGCTGCCGTTCTGGTTCAAGACAGCTTGCGCCGATGCCGACTGGATCCGACTCCTCGAATGGGAGGCGCTGCAAAGCGACGGGCAAAAGGTGATCGACGAAAAGGAGCGGCGCGCGCTGGCGATGGACTGGGTGAAACGCCTTCGCCAACGGCAGAAACACGGTGAAGTTTCAGCCGAGTTTGACGCACGGCATCTGGCGCTGGCAATGCAGTCGCTGACCATGTATCCGATGGCATTTCCACAACTGACGCGATTCATCATGGGCCGGCCAATTGACGACCCTAAATTCCAGAAGGCGCACGCCGCGTTTTTGAAGCAATTCGCCGCAGCCTTCCGGCCCATGAACGCGCAGAGGGTCAAAATCAATTTTGCGAAATGAATAACGGCATGAAAAAATCCATTTTGATTCCGGCAACCGCCGCTGTGGTTGTGGTGATGCTGGCCGTCGGCTGCTCGGCAAAAAAAACCAATCCGGTCGCGGGCGCGCCCGTTCTGGTAACGCAGGCATACACAACCAATCTGCCGGTGCAAATCGACCCGCCGCCCGTCGGACATGTGATGCCGGTTTCAACAGCGACGATTCATTCGCAAATCGGCGGGATCATCAGCGAGGTGCATTTCAAGGAAGGCTCGGAGGTGAAATCGAACGATTTGCTGTTCACAATTGATCCGCGGCCGTCGCAGGCGGCGCTCGACCAAGCGCGCGCCAATCTCGAACGCGACTCCGGGCAGTTGGAATATCAAAAGGCCAATTATTCGCGCGATCAAAAGTTGCTCGCGGCCAAAATTATTTCGCAGGATCAATTTGACACGGACACAGCCAGCCGCGATGCGGCGACCGGCACGGTGGCGGCGGACAAGGCGGCCATCACCAACGCGCTCTTGAACCTGGAATTTTGCCAGATCCGTTCGTCGATTGATGGCAAAACGGGCAGCCTGCTGGCTTTCGCCGGCAATGTCGTCAAGGCACCCGACGATGTGTTGCTGACAATCAACCAGATTCATCCCATTTACGTCCAGTTCGCGGTACCGGAGCAATACCTGCCGGAAATCAAAAAACAGATGCGCGGGAAGGCGCTCGCGGTAAAGGCGACATTTGAAAACATGGACGGGCCGCCGTCGCAGGGCGAACTGACTTTTGTGGACAATTCCGTGGATGAAACGACAGGGACGATCCTGCTGAAAGCGACATTTCCAAATGAGGACGATGCACTATGGCCGGGACAATTTGTGAACGTCACGCTGACGCTGTCGGAATTGACGAATGCGGTTGTCGTGCCGTCACAGGTGGTGCAAACGGGACAAAACGGCGATTTCATCTATGTCGTCAAAGCGGATCAAACGGTTGAAATGCGGCCGGTGCAAACCGGAATCACATTCAACAACAAGACGGTTGTTCTAACGGGATTGAAATCCGGCGAAACAGTCGTGACCGACGGTCAATTGCGTTTGGCACCCAAAATGAAAGTTACGGTCAAAAGCGCCGTCGCAGCTTCGAGCACAAACGCGCCATGAGCGTTCCCGAACTTTTCATCCGCCGGCCTGTGATGACCACTTTGGTCATGGCGGGTATTTTGCTTTTTGGCCTTGTCGGTTTTCGCCAGTTGCCCGTCAGCGATTTACCGAGCGTGGATTATCCGACGATCCAGGTCTCGGCAAGTTTGCCTGGCGCGAGTCCTCAAACGATGGCTTCGGCGGTGGCGACGCCGCTGGAAAAACAGTTCTCCACCATCGCGGGTGTGGACAACATGTCGTCCGTCAGCTCGGTCGGCTCGGCGTCAATCACGATTCAATTCTCGCTCGACCGCAACATTGACGCGGCGGCGGAGGACGTGAACGCGGCAATTGCAAAAGCGGCGAAACAATTGCCGGTGAACATGCCATCGCCGCCGACTTATCAAAAAGTAAATCCAGCGGATTCGCCGATCATTTTTCTGTCAATGTCATCGACAACGCTGCCGATGTCGGACGTGGATAATTACGCGGAAAATCTTCTCGCGGAGCAGATTTCGCAAATCAACGGCGTCGCTCAAGTCGGTGTTTTTGGCGCGCAGCCATACGCAGTTCGCATTCAAGTTGACCCGAACAAACTTGCGGCTTACGGACTCGGCATTGATCAAGTCGAGCAGGCGGTCGAGGCGGCCAACGTGAATCAGCCGCTTGGAACGCTTTACGGAAAGCATCAGGCGTTTGTCGTGCAGGCGAGCGGCCAGCTCAAAGTGGCGGCTGATTTTCGCCCGATGATTGTCGCATATCGCAACGGCAATCCAATCCGGCTTCAGCAATTGGGCAACGTCCTCGACAGCGTGCAAAACGACAAGGCGGAGGCGTGGGTTGACAGCACCCCCGCCGTCATTCTGGCCGTCCAGCGACAACCGGGTGCGAACACGGTTGAAGTGGTGGACAACATCAAAAAATTGCTGCCTCAATTCCGCAACGTGGTTCCGGCGGCGGTGAAACTCGACGTGGTCATTGACCGATCGTTGGTCATCCGCAAATCGGTGTCGGACGTTGAACATACTTTGTTTCTTGCCGTGTGCCTCGTCATCATGGTCATTTTCATTTTCCTGCGGAATCTTTCTGCAACAGTCATCCCCAGCCTCGCGTTGCCGATGTCCATCATCGGCACGTTCGCGGCAATGGCGTTGCTCAATTACAGCCTCGACAATCTTTCGCTCATGGCGCTGACGTTGTGCGTCGGCTTCGTCGTGGACGACGCCATCGTCATGCTCGAAAACATCGTGCGCCACATGGAAATGGGCGAACCAGCGATGGAGGCCGCGCTAAACGGCTCAAAGGAAATCGGTTTCACAATCATTTCAATGACACTGTCGCTCTCGGCGGTGTTCATCCCGATTTTGTTCATGAGCGGACTGCTGGGCCGGTTGCTGCACGAATTTGCCGTGACGATTGTAGTGGCGGTTTTGATTTCTGGTTTCATTTCGCTGACGCTGACGCCAATGATGTGCAGCCGGTTCGTGCATTCGGAAAAGGAGAAAAAGCACGGGAATATTTACAATTTTTTCGAGCGTTTCTTCGATGGGTTTCGGGACAAATATGACCGCACATTGCTGATTGTCATGCGCCATCGCGGGCTGACGATGTTTGTGTCACTGGCGATTTTCGTCGCGACGGTGTTTTTGTTCGTCGTGATTCCCAAGGGATTTTTCCCCGACGAAGACACCAGCCGGATTCAGGCCACAACCGAGGCGTCACAGGACATTTCCTACGACGCGATGCGCGCGCACCAGCTTGCCATAATGAAAATCGTCGCCGCCGATTCAAATGTTGACGGTTTCATTTCCACCGTTGGCGCCGGCACTGGCTCGTCGGTCTTGAACAATGGCCGGATGTTTTTCCGCCTTAAAGATCCTTCGCAGCGGAAATTGAACGCGAACCAGATCATCCAGGAATTGCGCCCCAAATTCGCGCAGATTCCGGGCATGAACGTCTATATGCAAAACCCGCCGCTCATCCGTGTCGGCGGCATGTCGAGCAAGGCGCTTTACCAATACAGTTTGCAGGACACTGACGTTAAGGAACTTTTTAACTGGGCGCCAAAATTGACGGACAAGCTGTCGCACGAACCCGGTTTTCAGGATGTGACGACCGATCTGCAAATCGCAGCGCCGCAGGTCAACGTGCAGATTGATCGCGACAAGGCCTCCGCTCTCGGCGTCACGGCGGAGCAGATTGAAAACGGCCTCTACGACGCCTATGGCGAGCGGCAGTCTTCCACGATTTACGCTGATGTGGCCGAATACTGGGTCGTTTTCGAGGTTTTGCCGCAATTCCAGCTAGACCCCGGAGCCCTCGCGCAATTGTATATCACCAGTTCAGCGACCGGCACCAACGGCACAACCAAACTGATTCCGTTGAGCTCTGTCGCAAAATTGACGCGCACCGTCGGCCCTACGAGCATCTCGCACGTCGGCCAGTTGCCATCGGTGACCATCTCCTTCAACCTCGCTCCAGGCGTGTCGCTCGGAACTGCCGTCGGACAATTACAAAAAATCGAAACTGACATGCACCTGCCCGCATCCATTACCGGAAGTTTTCAAGGCGCTGCGGCGGTTTTTCAATCGTCGCAGGCGGGACTCCTTGCGTTGCTCATTGTTTCCATCATCGTCATCTACATCATCCTCGGAATCCTATACGAAAGCTTCATCCATCCGCTCACGATTTTGTCGGGCCTCCCCTCGGCTGGATTCGGCGCGTTGATAACATTGATTATTTATAGCTGGTGTAGCAAGGACACTCTTTATGATCTGACGCATCCTCAAAATATAAAGGCCTTTTTCTACTCATTGGTTTCACACGCCGACCTCAATATATACGGTTATGTCGGCCTCATCATGCTTGTCGGCATCGTGAAAAAAAATGCCATCATGATGATTGACTTCGCCATCAACGCGCAGCGCGAGCATGGCAAATCAGCCTCCGACGCGATTCACGAGGGCTGTCTGCTTCGGTTCCGCCCCATCATGATGACCACCATGTGCGCACTCATGGCCACGCTGCCCATCGCGCTCGGACTCGGCGCGGGTGGCGAATCGCGGCGCTCTCTCGGCCTCGCCGTCGTCGGCGGACTAATCGTTTCCCAATGCCTCACGCTCTTCATCACGCCGGTGGTTTATCTTTACCTCGAATCTTTCCAGCAATGGATCTCGCGCAAGCGCACCAAAACCGTGCCCGTCCAATCCGGAATTAATCCGGCATCGGCGTGATTTTTAAATTATCCCGGCGGAAAAATCTGTGTTTCATCCGTGTTCCATCTGTGGCTAAAATGTCCGCGCAATGGAATACGAAGCCGTCATCGGACTGGAAACGCACGTCCAGCTTAAAACGAAATCCAAGATGTGGTGCGGTTGCGCGAACCAATATGGTTCCGAGCCGAACACCAATGTCTGTCCCGTCTGCCTCGGAATGCCCGGCGTGCTGCCCGTGCCGAACGACGAGGCGCTGCGGCTCACGGTGTTGACCGGCTACTTGCTCAATTGCGAAATCCCGCGCTTCGCCAAGTTCGACCGCAAAAGTTATTTTTATCCCGACGCGCCGAAAAATTACCAGCTCACGCAATACGACAAACCTTCAACCCAAAATGGTTTTGTCGAATTTGAATTCGCCGGCGCGGGTTCGACGAACGGCATGGGCCGCGTCCGCATCACCCGTGCGCATCTCGAAGAAGATGTCGGCAAGCTGACGCACTTCGACCGCAACAGCGGCGTGGATTTCAACCGCGCCGGCGTGCCGCTCATGGAAATCGTTTCCGAGCCCGACATCACGAGCGCGGACATGGCCTATGAATATCTCAACGCGCTCAAGGACATTTTGATCTACAGCAACGTGTCCGATTGCGACATGGAAAAAGGCATGGTGCGCTGCGACGTGAACATTTCCGTCCGTCCCGTCGGCACGAAGGAACTTGGCGCGAAGATTGAAATCAAGAACATGAACAGTTTTTCCGGCGTGCGCCGCGCTGCGGAATATGAAATCGCGCGCCAGATCGCCGCCGTGAAGCGCGGCGAAAAACTAATCCAATCCACGCGTCGCTGGGACGACGAGGCTGGCATCACCGATGAAATGCGCACGAAGGAGCACGCGCACGACTACCGTTATTTTCCCGATCCCGACCTGATGCCGCTCGCGCCGACGGACGCATGGCTCGCCGAAGTGAAGTCGCGCGTGGTGGAATTGCCGCTCGCGCGCAAGCAGCGTTTCATGCGCGAGTATCAGTTGCCCCCGCCGGATGCTGAAACATTTGTGAACGACGTGCCGCTCGGAAATTATTTTGAAGGCGTCGCCAAGCAATCAAAGAATCCCAAAGCAGTGGCGAACTGGGTCATAAACAATCTGCGCGCAAAATTGACGGAGAGGAATGACTTTATCGCGAAGCAAATTGCAGAAGACACACAATTTGGAGAAAATGTTAAACTTGCAGCTAACGAGAGTCTTTCGATTGGAGTTGCCGCCGGTGGGTGGAAACTTCTTACGCTCTCAGACTTGTTGTTTCAACCAAAGGCGTTGCTTGAACTCGTCGGCCTTGTCGAAGCTAAAACCATCAGCAGCGCCGCCGCGCAGCAAGTGTTTTCTGAAATGTTTGAGACCGGAAAATCTCCGGCGACAATCGTTCAAGAAAAAGGCCTCGCGCAAGTCAGCGACACCGGCGCGATTGAAAAATTCTGCGACGAGGCGATTGCTGCGAATCCAAATCCCGTGACCGATTACAAGGCCGGCAAATTGGCCGCGCTCAATTCGCTAAAAGGCCACGTGATGAAACTTTCCAAAGGCAAAGCCAACCCCGCGCTCGTCGGCGAGATACTGGAACGGAAACTGAAGGGTTGATCATCCCTACTCAAAACCATGAAGCGTAATTTGATTTTTCTCCTGGGTGTGCTGGCAGCATTGACCGCCGCCGCGCGTGAACCGCAGACCGATATGGGCGTCCGCCAGCAGGACGACGCCACGATGAAATGGTATCTGGACGCAAAGTTCGGGATGTTCATCCATTGGGGGCTTTATGCCGTGCCCGCGCGGGGCGAGTGGTATATGCAGAATGCCGCCACCCCGGTTGACGTGTATCGCAAGTTCGCCTACGACCAGGGCGACGGCGTTTATTTCGACGCCAAGGATTACGATCCCGCCGCGTGGGCGCAGCTCGCCAAGGATGCCGGCATGAAATACATGTGCCTCACCGCGCGGCATCACGACGGCTTCGCGCTGTTCGACAGCAAGTTCACCAACGCCTTCACGAGCGTGCAGACGCTGCACCGGGATCTTTACGCCGAATACGTCCGGGCCTGTCGCGCGGCCGGCCTGCGCGTGGGGCTTTACTTCTCGCCGATTGACTGGCGCTATCCGGGTTACTACGACGTGACCGGCACGAACTGCGCCCCAAACAGCTGGAACTATTCGACGGCGGCGTGGCACAAGGACAACGCGACGATGATGAAGAACGAAGTCTACGAGCAGATGCGCACGCTGTTCCGCAATTACGGGCCGTTCGATTATGTCTTTTGGGACGGCGGCTGGCTCGCGCAAAAGGGTTCGGACCGCGACGCCGCGTTTTTCTGGGAGCCCGGACAATACCGCGACCCCGCCAACGCCTGGCCCGTGGCCGCTGAAAACAGCGACGCCGACGAGTCCGGCCGGCCGCTCGGTCTCATGGGCATTGCCAGGAAATATTCCCCGGCGGTCATCTGCAACAACCGCGCCGGCTGGCTCGGCGACGTCCTGCCCGAGGAAGGCGGGAAGGAAATCACCGGCCCCGTGCGCACCAATTACTGGGAGAAATGCCTGAACCTGAACCAGATCACCTGGGGCTTCAACGCGCGGCAAAACCTGATGACCGAAGACCAGCTCACGCGCTTTCTCGTGGACGCGGTCATCCGCAACGGCAACCTGCTCTTGAACNNCCGTTGTCGGCGACAGCATCTACGGCACGCGCGGCGGCCCGTGGAATCCGGTGGACGGCCAATACGGCTTCACCTTCAAGCCCGGCAAATACTTCATCCACATTCTGCCCGGCTACACCGGCACGGAAATCATCACGCCGTCCGTCCCGCAAAAAGTCACCGGCTGCTTCGACCTGTTCACCCGCAAACCGCTCGCCTGGACGCAAAATGCGGACGGCACCGTGCGCGTCACCGGCCTCGACCGGCAAAGCCACCCCGCCGACACCGTCGTCTCGTTGGTCACCGACGGTTCCAGTCCCGAACCGCTGCCTCGTTCAATTTTCTAAAGTGGTGACAGGTTTTTGGCCATAAGGGACAAGATGAAACGAATATTGTTCGTGGACGATGTGGAGTTACTGCGCGATTTGTATGAAATCATGCTCAAGAAGGAACTTGACCAGTGGGTGGTCAAGACGGCGTCGGGTGGCAGGGCCGCGCTGGAGTTGTTGAAACAATCCGGCTTCGATGTCATCGCGACCGACATGCGGATGCCCGGCATGGACGGCATCGAACTGCTGAACGAGGTCCGCAAACTCCATCCGCAAATATCCCGCATCATCATTTCCGGCATCAGCGACCAGGCAGAAGCCGCCGACGCCCTTAAATCCACGCACCAGTTCATCCACAAACCGGTTGATACGAAAACGCTCAAGGCTACGCTGGCGCGCATCGGCGGGCTGGACGCCTATCTCAAGGATGAAAAACTCAAGGCCATCGCCGGACGGCTCCGTGTTTTGCCCAGCTTTCCCCAGATCTACCTCGAAATCATGCAGGCGATTGAATCGCCCGACCGTCCGCTGCACAGGATCAACGACCTGATCATCAAGGACCCGGGTCTCATGGCTAAGATTTTGCAGGTGGCCAACTCCGCATCCATCGGGTCGCCGGTCAAAATCCATGACCCCGGCCTGGCCGTCCAGCAGCTCGGCCTGAACACCGTCCGTTCCCTCGCGCTTTCCGCCCATGTCTTCCAAAGTTTCACGCCGTCCCGGATGAAAAATTTCTCCGTGGACGCCCTGTGGTCGCACCTCATGAAATGCGCCAACAGCGCCCGGGCGATCATGCAGGCCGAAGACGCCGTTGCCGCCGACGTCGAAGCCGCCTTCACCGCCGGGATGCTGCACGACATAGGCAAGCTCATGCTTGCGGACAGCCTGCCGGGAGAATTCCAAAACGCCCTGTCTCTCGCGGCCACGAATCATGTCCCGTTGCAGGAGGTTGAAAGGGAGATTTTCGGCACCACCCACGCCGAACTTGCCGCCTATTTGCTGGGACTTTGGGGATTGCCCGCCACGATGGTTGAAGCCGTCGCCTTCCACCATTCACCGGAAAAAAGCGCGCACCAACACTTCAGCCCGCTCACCGCCGTTCATGTGGCAAACGCGCTGGAACATGAGGCTGCCGGGGAAAAATCCTGCTTGAACCAGGATTATCTCGCTAAAATCGGGATGGAAAACCGGCTGGATTCGTGGCGCAAAACAATTCCTTCTCTGTAAGCTTCCTAACTCGCGTGAGCGGGGAGATTGCCCGGCCCAATCCGATGTGGTGGGCAACGAGATGATGATGGCCGACCTGGCCTATTACAACAGCACCCCCGACGCCGCCAAACGGGGCAAAGCCAGCGCAACCTGCTGCAAAAAAGGTGGTTGCGTAGGGAAACGAGGAACTTTCCGAGGGAACACAGCCCTCGCGGAGGGGTAGGGAGTCCTCGGCGAGGGCTCTTTTGCCCTTTGAAAGGGCAACGGAGGCGGTTGCGAGGCCTCGCGAGGCCGTCAAAAGGGCAATTTACCCCTCGTCAAGGCCTCCGGAGGCCTCGCGCCGGGCAATGGAGCCGGTTCAAAAGCCAATGTTTCCTTTTCAAACGCCTCGCGAGCCCTCGCGACCCTCGACGTTTCCCTCGAGAAGCACCTCGGAGGCGGTTCGAGGCGGGACGTTTCCCTGAAGAAGAACTTCATTGAGTGACGAAGGTTCGGGCGTGACGCCCGAACATGCACGCGAGACGTGCGCGCTCCCAACTCATCAATAAAAATCCGTGGGCGGCGTGCTTTGATAGCCGGGCTTGCCGTCGGCGCGCTGCAATTCCACGGCGTAGGCCTGGTTCGCGCCGCTCATGTTGCTGCGAAAGATCAGCCACTTCATGTCCGGCGAAAACATCGCGTTCGGTTCCAACGCATAATCGTGCTGGGCCATGTTCACCAGCCGCTCGGAATGGAACGCGCCGGCCCGGATCAGGTTCGTCGTGTTGATGGTGTCGGCGGATTTGTCGATGTTGATTTCGGGGTGGAACAAATACAGCCATTTCCCGTCGGGCGCGTGCGCAACCATTTTGTCGTCGCCGCCGTCGCTGGAGAAGAGCGTTCCATCGGGCGAGACGTTGAAGTGCACGCCCCATTCGTTGCGCTGCAAATGATACCACGTCCGCGCGCCGGTCTCCACGTTGTAGCCCGCCACCCAGAAATCCTCGCCGCGCGGCGTCTGCAGGTCATACCAGATGGTCTTGCCNNACCTTGTGCCACGCGCCCTCGTGGCAGAACATCAGCAGCGTGGGGTCCGTCGGAGAAAATTGCAGGTGGTTCAGCCAGTCGGTGCAGCGGTCATAGGTCTTCTTTTCGCCGGTCGCGATGTTGTAGAAGAAAAGCGACGTGGGATAGCGCGCGGCGAGGCGGTCGGTCATCATCTGCCCTTTTTTCGCACGCTGCTGGTCGGCGGTCTGGATGTCGGTCAGCCGGTTCGGGCCGCCGGCAAAATACTCGCGGTTCGTCTCCGTGTTCTCGGTGATGGTGCCGCCGAGCAGTGTTTCATCGGCGTTGACCGCGGAAACGGATTCGCCGCGCGCGAGTGTGAGGATTTCGCGGGTGGCCTTGGTCGCCGGGTCGGTCGCATAAACAACGTGGTTGGTGACGCCGTCCACGATTTTATTTTTCACGTAATAAATCTGCCCGGTCTTGTGGCCTACCATGATGATGTTGACGTGCCCTTCGATAATCTTTTCAACGGCGCGTGTCTGGAGGTTGATCATCGAAATGCCGCTGGGCGTGGTGATGACCATCCGCCGGCCATCCGGCGTGAACGGGTTCAGGTTGAAATAAAGGCTCTCGCTGCCCGGCTCTGTCGAAAGCTGCACGACGCGGTGATCCGTGTCCGGGTCAATCCATTCGCGGGCCGTTTGACGCTGCGGCATGATGCTGCTGCAGCCGGTTACAATGGCCGCCACAAACAAAGCGGCGGAAAACAATGATTTATTTTTCATGATTTAAAATTTTTGTTCGGACTCCACTGTTCACCAGTTGTCCGAGCGGAATTGCGCGGCGGGCAGGCCGGCGGCGTTGAACAGGTTGCAGCCGACTGGATAATTCACCCACGCATAACGCACGGCGACGGGCGATGGCACATCGGGGCTGCTCACCACCACCGTGTCCCCGTCAATCTTCGCGTCCGCCGCCACAAATTTCTGGTCCGCGCCCGCGATCTGGAACCACGTAAGCGGCCCGCCGTTCTTCGCCACAAGCCCGCCGCCGAGGTGCGAGAAGCTCACGCGGATCGCGCTGCCGTCCACCTTGGAGGATTCATACATCGGGCCGGAATATTCCATCTTGTAGCCATAAACATTCGCCAGCGCGATGCGCGACAGGCGGTCGCCCACGTCCTGCTTGTTCTTGGGATGCACATTGTGCGCCTCGCCGATGTCCGTCGTCACCGCCATGCCGGTGTTCGGCAATGACAACACCGTGGCCTGCGCCTCGCGCACTTTCGGGCTGTTGCTGGCCGCTTCCTGGCCGGGGAGCTGCACGATGTAAAACGGAAAATCACCCTCGCCCCAAAGCTTGCGCCAGTCGGCGATGAGCGTCGCCTGCACGTGCGGATAAAGCGGGATGCCGCCTCCGAGGATGGATTCGCCCTGATACCAGATGACGCCGCGGATCGCGTAGGGAATCACCGGATTGATCATGCCGTTGAACAGAACCGTCGCGTTGTGTTGGTCCTGCACGGGATCGCCACGCCCCCCGCCCCCTCGCCGCCTGCGGGTGCCAGCCACGGCATTGGTTCCACCGGCGGATGCATTCGCATTGGAAACAACGGCCGTGGCATTGGTCGCAGAAACATCCTGCGATGGAGCCGGCGCAACGATTGCGGGGCGGTTTGTGCGGAAATTTTCGACCTTCGCATCAAAGCTGTCCAGCATCGGCTTCAATTGCGGGTCGGCCGCCAGTATCTCGCGGCGTATCCATGCCTCCGCCGTGCTCGCGCCAAACGCCTCCGTGAGGATGCCCACCGGCACTTTGATCTCCTTCTGCAAATCGCGCGCGAAAAAATATCCGACTGCTGAAAAATCAATCACGTTCTCCGGCGTGCAGACCAGCCATTCGCCGCCGATGGTTGACTGCGGCATGAACGATTTGGTGGATTTGCCCGTGAACATGCGGATGAGCGGATAATTGGCGGCGGCGATTTCCACCGCCTCGTTGGTCACGCCCGCGTAATAGGCGTGCTTGACCGACACGGGAAACGTCATGTTCGACTGGCCGGACCCGAGCCACACTTCGCCCACCAGCACGTCGCCGAGCGTGATGGGCTCGGCCGTCTTGGAACCAGTCACGGTGAAATCCCGGCTCTCCGCCGATGCATCCATCGGGTTGAGNNGTGCCCCACACCGGCACCTTCATGTCACGCTGCAACACCATGTGGCTGGTGAACGGGCTGGCAAGCTTCACCTCCGCACGCGCACAGGGCACAAGCAGGCTGACGCCAAGAATTACGTAATTGAAACAGGAAGTCGCTTTCATGATTAAACGGGTCGAACCGGGATAGACGGATCTATGGCAGTTGAAGTTTCAAATTGTTTGTTGATGGGTACGTTTCAAGAGTGAAGCATCTGCGCCGCTAAAAAGCAATTTAGATTATTAATGCCAAACTGGTGGTTGAAAACCAGCCACCAGCCCTCCATACGGGAAAACACTTTGCGAGTTGAAGAATTCCCTTCCCAAATCCAAAATTATTTGGGACGCATTTCAGAGGCGATTCAAATCTGCGGCTGGAAGACAGCCATCAATTAAATCTGAAATTGCGCCGGATAAGTGCAGGGAGCCAATAAATTCATCATTGGCTCCCTGCCTTCAAAAGTAAACCGGCATCCTTCACGGCACGAACACCCTTAAACTCATCCATCACTTGGTTCACATTCGTCCCGCCCATCCGTCTTAGGGCGAGACAA
>PKZR01000286.1 GCA_003133815.1 Limisphaerales bacterium
CGTTCACCGACGGCGCGAACGCCATGTCAAATTTCCCGACGGGCAGCGATTTGTCGCCGCCGTTCCACCAGACCGCCTCGAAAATTTCGGAATTCGATTGCGCGTCAGGCCTGCGCCGCGAAATTTTTCTTGCCAAAGACTCCCGTGCGCAGGCATTTTCCGACATGGCAGCAACGCGCAATTCCAGCTTCGACAATCCGTTCTATCAACCGGCGGACAAGTTTTTCCCCGCAAACAACAAGATCGGCCTGACGTTCGACGACATCACGCTCGCGACGCTCTATTCCGAAATCCTCCCGCGCGACACGCAGCTGGACACGCGGCTCGCGGATAATCTGCATCTGCACATCCCCGCCATCTCGTCGGACATGGACACGGTGACGGAATCGCGCATGGCCATCGCGATGGCGCTCAACGGCGGCCTGGGCCTCATCCATTACAACATGCCGGAGCGGCAGCAGATCTCCGAGGTCAGCCGCGTGAAGAACCACGTCCACGGTTTGATCCAGGAACCGATCAAGGTTTCGCCGGAACAATTCATCGGCGACGTGCTGGCCATCATTGAGCAGAAGAAATTCGCGTTCGGAACCTTCCCGGTGGTTGACGAAATAGGAAAGCTGGTCGGGCTGCTGTCCGGCCACGTCGTCAAGCCGCGTTACGCGAAGCTGAAGGTTTCGGAGGCGCTCACGCCGCGCTCGCAGGTCCACACCATCGTGCAAAAGGAACTGGGCAAGGACCCGATTGCGCGCGCCGACAAGTTTTTCACCGAGCATCTCGGCATCCACAAGCTGCTCGTGGTGGACGACAAGGACAAATTGTGCGGGCTGATCACGTTGAGCGACGTGGAGCGCATCACGCTGGAACGCGCGGCGCAGTTCAAGCCTGCGCGCGATGCGAATTTCCATCTCATCTGCGGCGCGGCGGTCTCGGCCACGCGCAATGCGTTCGGCGAGCTGGACAAAAAAAGAATTCTTGAGCATGTCGGCGGCCTCGTCGAACGCGGCGTGGATGTCATCGCCGTTTCCACCGCGCACGGCCACACAAAGGGCGTGGGCGACACGGTGAAGGTGTTGCGCGACGCATTTCCAAAACTGCCGCTCATCGCGGGCAATGTCACCAGCGCGTCGGGCGTGGAATTTCTGGCCGACTGCGGCGCGGATGCCATCAAGGTGGGGCAGGGGCCGGGTTCGATTTGCACGACGCGGATGGTTGCGGGAGTTGGCATTCCGCAAATGACGGCGCTTTACGTTTGTTCGCGCGCGGCGGCGAAGAAAAAGGTGACGGTTTTGGCAGACGGCGGCATCACGAAATCCGGCGACATCGTGAAGGCGTTGACACTATCGCAGGCGGTGATTTGCGGCGGGATTTTCGCCGGTTGCAACGAGGCACCTGGCGACGTGGTGGAAATCAGCGGCAAACTTTACAAACAATATCGCGGCATGGGCAGTTATGCGGCGATGAAGGCCGGGTCGGCGGCGCGTTATGGTCACGATAAAAATCCGGCGCAGAAGGTCGCGCCCGAAGGTGTCGAGGCGCTCAAGGAAGCGTGCGGTTCGGTGGACCGCGTGCTGGCGCAGCTCATCGGCGGCATCCAGAGCGGCATGGGTTATCTCGGCGCGGCGAACCTCGCCCAACTCCGTACCAAGGCGCGTTACATCCGGGTCAGTCCCGCCGGCATGCGCGAAGCCGCCCCACACGACGTGGTGGAGTTGAAGACCGGAAATTAGTCAGTCGTCGGTGGTCAGTAGTCAGTAGTGTCGAAAATCATGAGCAGGACAAATTTCGAAAAGCTTCGTGTCTACAAATTGTCCGAGGAACTGGCCGATGAGATTTGGAAAATTGTAAGCCGATGGGACACATTTGCCAAAGACACCGTCGGCAGACAAATCGTTCGTAGTGCCGACAGCGTTGGCGCGAACATTGCCGAAGGAACGGGCTGCCACAATTTTCAAGACAACCGGCGTTTTGTGAAGATTGCACGAGGCTCGTTGAACGAGACGCAGCATTTCCTCCGACGTGCCTTCAAAAGAAACCTTCTCACACCTGCCGACGTGAAAAAGCTCAAACCGCTGGTGGACAACCTTGCCCCACAACTTAACGCTTACTTGAAATCAATTGGTGGCAATCACAGTGATGAATAGCTGCTGACCACCAACCACTGACTGCTGACCCGTTTCTAAAATACAATCGGGTCGTTCAGTTTGCCGCAATGCAAACAACGGGAGCGGTCCACATCCGGGTCATCGGTGTAAACGAAACCGCATTTCGAACAGCGGAAAATCCGGTCTTCCGTGTGCGCCGGGCCGAAGCGGTGCCGGCGCATTTCCGAATAAACCCACAGGCCGATGAGCCCGCCCAGCAGCACGGCAACATAGATCACGATGAGCGTGGCAGCAGACATTTATGGCGTTGTGGCGGGCAGGTTGGTGGCCGCGAGCGGAACCGTGCGCCAGTTGAAAATTAAATTCTCCAGTGTCAATTGCGACGACGGCGTGAAACGCGCGGTGCGGGCCAGTTCGAGCGCCTTGTCGTCGGCATCTTTGTAACCGGACGATTCCAGCAGCACGGTTGAAGCCACATCGCCCGCCGCGTCCACGAGCACCTGAACATGGCTCGCCGAAACCACGTCGTTGTATTGAAGCGACGGCAGGTTGACCTGATTGATCAAACGCCGCTGCGCAAATTCCCCTTCGACCTGCATCGTGGAGTTTTGCGCAAGCTCGGGTTTGACCGCAGGCGGTTCGCTTAATTTTGCCTCCGGCTTGAAGTCGAGCGCGCGGCCCGCAAATAAATTGGTCTGCATGAATTGTTGAAACGTGGCGCCCAGGGTTTCGCCGGACAACGGAAGCCAGCGCGGCTGCTCGGTCCAGTCCTGACGGTGAAACTGGACGCGCGGCGGTTCGAGCCACGCCGGGCCGGCAAACCCTTCAAGATGGGGCAGGGCAAAAAGCGTAGGGTCGGTCAGCGCGATCAGTTCGTCGGAATCGCCCGCAATTTTGAGCGAAGGAACATTCGAGATGGCGCGCGGGGAAACGGGTTTTCTTTCGCCAAGCGCAAAAATGATTGCGACGTGCGCGGCGAAAATGACTGCGACCAACGTCAGCCATTTTTTCTGCGACCAGCCTTCACCTCGATGTTTCGGCCCGGCAAGCCCATCGCCAAGTTCCAATGCGGGTGAATTTGCCGGCGCCTCGTTCATGGCTGGTCGGGCGTGCTGATGACGCGCGGCAGCGTGGCGAGCAGCACGTCTCGGATGCCCGCTTCGCGCGCGACCATGGTCAGGCGGACAAGCTGTTCGTAAGTCACGGATTTGTCGGCGTGGATGACGAGCGTGAGCGGTTCGCGGGAATTTTTCGCGGCGGCGGCCAGGTCATTGCTCAATTCATTCTCTGCAATGATTTTGTTTGCAAAATAAAACCGTCCGCTGGAATCAATGGCCACCGCCACGCTCGGTTTGTCCGTGCCGGGCAAATCGCTGGCGGTCGGCGGTTGCAGTTCCACATGCAATCCCTGCACCGGCAGGAGCGCGCCGAGCATCAGGAAAATCACGAGCAGAAAAAGGACGGCGGCGAACGGCGCAACATCAAACGGGCTGCGCAGCAACCGGGTGTTGCGCGGAAATTTCATGAAGGTTTCCCGTTGCCGTTCTCGGTGACGATGTTGACGATTTCACCGGAGACGCGTTCCATGTCGAGGACGATTTTGTTGACGCGGCTGACGAGGTAATTGTATCCGGCATGTGCGAAAATCGCCACGGCGATGCCCCCCGCCGCACAAATGAGTGCATGCCAGATGCCATCCGCCAGCGAGTGGTCGCCGCTGAGGTGCGCGTAAAGGCCGTCGGCTTGCAATCCCTTGAAAACATCCATGAAACCGATAATCGTACCGAGCAGGCCGACCAGCGGAGCGATTTGCGCAATGGTCGCGAGCAGGTTTAATTTTTCCTCGAGTAGCGGCACTTCGGTCAGACCGGCTTCCTCGACGGCTTCGCGCACGCGCTCGCGGCCTTTGTCGCGGTTTAGGATCGCGGTTTTGACCAGCCGTGCGACCGGTCCGGGCGTGGCGTCGCAGATGGAAATGGCCTCGACGACGTTTTCACGCTTGAGCACGTTGCGCACGCCGTTGAGAAATTCGGTGGAATTGATCTGTGCCCGGTGGCAGTGCAGCGCGCGTTCGATGAACACGGCGATGGCGATGGCTGCGGCGATCAAAATCAACCAGATCACCGGTCCGCCGTTGGCTAGAAGCGTTGGCATCAGGTTTTTATAGGCGTTTGTGCGCTAAGTTCAAAGCGTAAAATGAGGAGTTGTAAGCTGGGGCAGCGGAATAATTTCCCCTTCTAAATTCTGGCTTCCAACTTCCAGCTTCTGTAATCTCAATTGATTATGGCTGTCGCAGACGAAAAGGTTCTCGTTTTTCCCCGCTCGCTTTTTGAGCGGCTTGGTGTTTTTCAAGGATTCAGCGCAGACGTTGGCCGCTATCTGCCCGCAATCCTTGACAAAAATAACAACAGCTTCCAGCCGCGCGCCCTGGCTGAAACCAATCCAGATTTCAAACAGATTATTCCATACGTCGTGGTGACTGATGGGAAAAACATCCTCCATTATGTTCGCGGCAAGAAGGCCGGCGAGCAGCGGTTGGTCGCCAAAGGTTCCATCGGCATCGGCGGACACATCAATGACGAAGACCACTCGCTGTTTGCAGACGGAATGCAGGCGTTTCAAGACGCTGTCGAGCGTGAGGTGCGCGAGGAGCTTTCTGTTCAAGGCGTTTTCGACGCAAAACCCGTCGGCCTGATCAATGACGATTCCACTGAAGTTGGCCGGGTGCATTTTGGCATCGTTCATCTGCTGTTCCGCACACCGGACAAGGTGAAGAAAAACGAACAGGTCATCACGCAGGTTGAATTTGTGCCGATTGAAGAACTGAAGGCCAAGCGCGAGCAGATGGAAACGTGGTCGCAGCTTTGCCTCGATAATCTTGAGGCATTGCTGAATGCAAAACATTTTGATTTGTGATGAAAAACTGGATTTTTAAGGAGGATTCTTCCGCGCCGTCGGACCCAAAAGCCGCCCGCCAGCGCGCCATGCTTTTGTCGCTGCCATTCGCGCTGATGGGGGTTGTTGCAATCGTGTCGTTCCTGCACGACGAAATCGGCAGCGGATTTAGAATGGAATCAAAAATGGCCAGGGGGTCTTTGTTTGCAGCAGTCGTTTGCGGCGGGCTCATCGCCCTCATTTTCGGCATCAGCGCAAAAAAACACGCGATTCAAACCAGCACTTTAAAATCGGACGATGAAAAACCTTGGCTCAAGCGGAAGGACTGGGCAAGTGGCCGGATTGCTTCTTCCTTGCGCAAACCCGTTCTGCTGCTTTGGATATTCGTCGCGTTTTGGTGCGGCATTTCCGGCGCGATTTCACTTTTCATCATTCCGCCGGGCAATCACGGCGCGCTCATCGCATTGATGGTAATCAGCCTCGCCCTGATTTTTTTCACGTTGAACACGACGCTCTCATGGCGCAAATTTGGCAGCGGAATATTTGAAATGGCCGCCGTTCCCGCCGCGCTCGGTGGCACACTCCAAGGCAAGATTACGGTCAGGGCAAAATTAAAGCCACAGCACGGATTACACCTGCGTTTGCGCTGTGTCCGCTGCACGACAACCGGCAAGTCTAACAATCCTCAAAAGACGGAAAAAATTCTCTGGCAGGACGAAAAATGGCTGCGTGCCGATCTGCCGCAAGCCGACTTGAACGCCACTTGCATACCGATTTATTTCAAATTGCCTGACAATCTGCCCGCATCAACTCCGGCTTTCGGCGATGGAATACAATGGAAACTGGAAGCCTCGGCGAAATTGCGCGGGCCGAATTTTGACGCAGCGTTTGAAGTGCCTGTTTTCAAACTGCCTGAGCCGCTGCAAATTTCCGACGACCCGACTTTGCCATTCCAAATGTCGCTCGACGAAATGCGGAAACAAATCCGGTCAAAAATCCAGGTCAATGATCTGCCGGAAGGGAAGGAATTCATCTTTCCCGCAGGGCGTAATCCCGGCTTTGTCGCCGGTGCGACGGCTATCTGGCTGGTGTGGACAAGTGTCATCATTCTTTTGATTTGCAACCGTGTGCCGCCGCTTTTGCCGCTCGGTGCCGGCGCAGCGGATTTGCTGATGACGATTTTTTTGGTCAACCTATGGTTTCACCGCAGCCAAGTCGTGGTCTCGGCTGTGTGCGTCAAAATTGAAACTGCATGGTTCCATTTCAAAAAACGGCGTTCGATCAAATCATCGGACGTGGCGAACTTCGCTACGGAGATCGGAGCGAATGTCGGACACACGGTTTATTACGATTTGAAAATCCGCGCGCGTGACGGTCAGGAATTCACGCTGGCAAAACATCTCGGCAACAAACCGGAAGCCGACTGGCTTGTGCGGCAAATGTCCGCCGCGCTGAAAGCGGTTCCAGCAGCGGGCTTAAATTCTTGAAGCTCAAAACAAAAAAATCAAAAGCTGGAATTTCCGGGAATTGGCGCAAGGAAGTTGAACGCGTTTTGATTACCGAGGAACAGCTTGCGCGGCGCGTGAAAATCCTTGCGGGCGAAATTGAGCGCGATTTTCGCGGGCGCGAAACGGTTGTCGTCTCGCTCTTGAGCGGCACGGTGATGTTTCTCGCCGATTTGATCCGCCACTTGAATCTTCCGCTGCGCCTTGATTTCATCGGTGTTTCCAGCTACGGCGCCGGCACGGAATCGGGCGAGTTGGTATTCACCAAAGAATTGCGCCTTGATGTGCGCGGTCGCGACGTTTTGCTCGTGGACGACATTTTGGACACCGGCAAGACCATGAGCCGCGTGCTGCCGAAGCTCCGTGCGCTCAAGCCGCGACGGATAAAAGTGTGCGTGCTGCTAGACAAGCCAAGCCACCGTGTGGAAAAAATCAGGGCCGATTACGTCGGTTTTGCGGTGCCGGATTTTTTTGTCGTCGGCTACGGGCTTGATTTTGCAGAACGTTATCGCAATCTTCCCTTTGTCGGCATTTTGTATCCACACATTTACAAGGAAGCCTGCAAAATCGTGTGTAAGAAATAATGGAACTCAAGCTCATCAGCTTTCTCGGCTGGCTCGTGATGATCGCCGCCGCGTGGACCATTTCCTACAACCGGAAACTTTTTCCGTGGCGTACGGTGCTCTGGGGATTCGGTCTGCAATTCACGCTTGCACTGCTGATTTTAAAAACGCCGTGGGGTGAGGATTTTTTCATGTTCGCCGGCAAAGTTGTCCAAAAACTCATCCAGTTTTCCAACGAAGGCTGCAAATTCGTTTTTGGCCCGCTTGCGGACAGTGACTTGCTCGCGGAAAAATTTGGGCCGGAGAATTCCGTCATTTTCGCCATTCTCGTCACGGGCACGATCATCATTGTCGCAGCCATTTCGTCGCTGTTGTATCACTGGGGCGTCTTGCAAAAAGTCGTCCATGCCGCCGCTTGGGTGATGCGCAAGATCATGCGAACAAGCGGAAGCGAAACGCTTTCCGCCTGCGCGAATATTTTCATGGGCCAGACCGAGGCGCCATTAATGATCCGGCCCTACGTTCCGCGAATGACGCGCAGCGAAATCATGACCATCATGGTCTGCGGCATGGCGCACATCGCCGGCGGTGTTGCGGCGGTTTATGCCGCAATGGGAATGCGCGCGGGCTATCCGAACACTGCGGGGCATCTGCTTACCGCGTCCGTGTTGAATTGTCCCGCCGCGCTGATGATCGCAAAAATTCTTTTGCCGGAAACGCAGCAAAGCGAAACCGCAGCGACCATGCCTGCAACCGTCCCGCGCACTACGGCGAATTCCATTGATGCCATCTGCCGCGGCGCGGGCGACGGCTTTCAGCTTTCGCTGAACGTCGTGGCCATGCTCATCGCGTTCATTGCCATGATTGCGCTGGCGAATTACATCGTCACTTGGCCGCAAATTCATATGGGTGCCACGCACCCGGCGACGCTGCAAAACATTTTCGGCTGGGTCAACGCGCCGTTCGCCTTTTTGATGGGCGTGCCGATGCAGGATTGCCTAAGTGTCGGGCAAATTTTGGGAGAACGCATCGTGCTGAATGAATTTGTCGGATATCTCGACCTCACAACGAACGCGAAAACACTAGCGCTCGATCCGCGCAGTTTCACGATTGCAACTTATGCGCTGTGCGGCTTTGCGAATTTTTCCAGCATCGCCATCCAGGTCGGCGGCATCGGCTCGCTCGCACCGGAACGCCGCAGCGAAATGGCCAAAATCGGTTTTCGCGCGATGATCGGGGGGTTGCTCGCCGCCTATATGACCGCCTCGCTCGCGGGATTTCTATTGTAGCTGCTTCGCGCCATATCGATCTGCAAAGGTCCGACGCTACAACAAAAATTGATTTGCTTGATTTATTCCGTTAGCGTTCATCCCAACCATGGCATACCTAAATGACAATTTTTTGAAACTGAAGGCCGGCTACCTATTCCCTGAAATCAGCCGGCGCGTGAAGGTTTTTTGCGACCAGAATCCTGAAGCCGCCAAACGCCTTATCCGTTGTGGTATCGGCGACGTGACGGAACCGCTGCCGCCCGCTGTAATCGCTGCGCTGCACAAGGCCGTGGACGAAATGGCTGCGCGCGAGACGTTCAAAGGCTACGGTCCGGAGCAGGGCTACGAATGGCTGCGCTCCGCGATTGGAAAAAATGATTTCCGCGACCGTGGAATTGAAATTGCCGATGACGAAATTTTTGTCAGCGACGGTTCGAAATGCGACACCGGCAACATTCTCGACATCCTCGGGGCGAAAAACAAGATCGCCATCAGCGATCCGGTTTATCCGGTTTATGTGGATACGAATGTCATGGCCGGGCACACCGGCGAGGCAAACGAGGCCGGCGCTTACGCCAAGCTGGTTTATCTGCCCTGCAAGCCGGCCAATAATTTTATTCCCGAACCGCCAAAGAAGCATGTTGACGTGATTTATCTCTGCTCGCCAAACAATCCGACCGGCGCGGCGGCCTCGCGTGAGCAGCTTGAGGCGTGGGTGAAGTACGCCCTGGAGCACAAGTCCGTCATTTTATTCGACGCTGCCTACGAGGCTTATATCACCGACGCAAATTTGCCGCATTCAATTTACGAAATTCCCGGCGCGCGCGAGTGCGCCATCGAATTCCGCAGTTGCTCAAAGAACGGCGGTTTCACCGGCGTGCGCTGCGCCTACACGGTCGTTCCGAAATCGCTCAACGCGCAGACGAAAAGCGGCGAATTCAAACCGCTGCATCAACTCTGGAATCGCCGCATGACGACGAAGTTCAACGGCGTGAGCTACATTGTTCAGCGCGCGGCGGAATCCTTGTATTCGCCCGAAGGCAACGCGCAAGTGCAGTCGCTCATCACCCATTATCTCGGCAACGCGGAAGTTTTGCGCAAAGGCGCGAAGAAGGCCGGGCTGAAAGTGTTCGGCGGCGTGAACGCTCCATATATCTGGGTGCGTACGCCCAAAGGTGTTACGAGCTGGCAGGCATTCGACAAAATTTTGAACGATGCGAACGTTGTCATCACGCCCGGTTCCGGCTTCGGCTCGAAGGGCGAAGGTTATTTCCGCATTAGCGCGTTCAATAGTCGAGCGAATGCCGAAGAGGTCGCTCGCCGGTTGCAGGAATTGAAGTGGTAAATTCGTCATTGCGGGAAGAATTTTATTTGTTATCCTGACCACTCGTTTTTACTGGAAATTTAACCAAAGAAAATTTATGTCACAGCATCGCAGTCTCCGCGCGGCGTCCACCCTGGGCGGCAAGCGCAATGTCCTCAAGCGTTTCGAGCGCACGGCGCTCCTTGAAAAGCGCGGCCAGCGCAAAGCCGGTGACCGCATCACCGGTCTGCGCAAGACGAAGCCGGAAGCGTGATTAATGCGGCATTCGGGGTGTGGAGCGCGGAATGAATCGCCGTGCGATGCTTGATTCCGCACTTCGCGCTCCGCGCTCCGCACTTTGAACGTTCGTTTGCAAAAATTTCTCGCGGATGCCGGCGTGGCTTCGCGCCGCGCGGGGGAAAAACTGATTTTGGAGGGCAAAGTCCGCGTCAACGGCCGGTTCGTGCTACTTCTCGGCACGAAGGTTGATCCCGAACGCGACGAGGTGATGCTGGACGGCAAGATCATCCGCGCCCGGCGCAAGCTTTACATTGCCCTGAACAAACCGCCAGGCTGCGTCTGTTCGCACGCCGATGAACTGGGCCGTCCGACGATTTACCAATTGTTGCCAAAGGAATGGCAAATCGTGAATTCCGTCGGCCGTCTGGATTTCAACAGCGAAGGATTGATTTTTCTGACGAATGATGGACAATTCGCGTTGCGCCTGACGCATCCGCGTTACGGTGTCCGCAAAAAATACATTGCGACGGTCGAAGGCAAGGTGGAGCCGGCAATGCTTGCGGAATTCACGCGCGGCATTTTTCATGGCGGCGAGCGGTTGAAGGCGGAAAAGGCGCGGATCATGGGCAGCAGCAATGCGAAGAGCGTGGTGGAACTGGAGCTGGCCGAGGGCAAAAACCGCGAGGTACGGCGGATGTTTGAATCGCAAAATGTTTCGGTGAAAAAATTGCAACGGGTGCAGATTGGAAAAATAAAGCTGGGCGAGTTGAAACTGGGCAAATGGCGGACATTGACAGAAGCGGAAATAAAAACTTTACTGTTGGAATCATGAAAACGAATTGCTGGCTGGTTTTAGGAACGATGATTGCGGCAAGCGCAATCGCACAGGACACAAACACTTTGCCGCCGATCCCCGCGCCGGTGACTTCGCCTGCGGCGGAGACCACACCCGCGCCTGCCGCTGTTGATACGAGCGCGCCCGCGCCAAAACCAGTCAAGCACAAGCGTGCTGTTGCGCCTAAAAAGCTCGTCGAGCCCACCGTCACTCTGGTGCCCGGTCCGGCGGAAGTCGCCGTGACCAATCTCAACGTGCGAGGACAGGCAGGCCTCAGGGGCGAGTTCATCGCGCACATCTCCAAGGGTGACACTGTGACCGTTCTCGACCAGATTAATCTCGACAAGCACAAGTCAGACGAGCCTGCGCAGTGGGCCAAAATCGCATTGCCCGTCACCGTCAAAGTCTGGGTTCGCGCCGGCTTCATTGACGCGACTAACAAGGTTGTCCTGCCGAAAAAATTAAATCTGCGCGCCGGTCCGAGCGAAGATTACAGTGTTCTCGGCGTCATCGAACGGGGCACGCCCGTTTCCGAAATCATCACAAAAAACGACTGGATGCAGATCGAAGCCCCGACGAACGCCTATGCTTTTGTTGCCGCGATGTATCTGAACCAGGCGGCATCCGGCAATTTGGCGACCAACGCTGCGCCTTCAGCGGAGACTGAAACGCCGATGACGACCAACAGTGTTCCCGAATCGCAGCCTCTCTTGACCGAACCGACGAACGCCGCACCGGCGGCTGTCGATACCAACGCCGTTGCTGCGGCAGCACCAGTGGTTGACACCAACGCTGTTACCACTCCGGCTCCGGAAGTTGACACCAACACTCCGGCCCCGCCTCGTGTTGTCACGCATGAGGGCGTTGTGGGATACACCGCCAGCCCAAGCGCGCCGACGGATTTTAAATTATACGACCCGGACACTTTGCAGAACATCGACTATCTTTACACGAACGCGAAAGATCTCGACTTGAAGCGCTATGTCAACATGCGGATCATCGTCACCGGCGTGGAAGGGCTTGATGCCCGCTGGCAGGATACTCCCGTCATCACCATTCAACGCATCCAGGTGCTCGATACCAATGCCGTCCATTACATCCCCATTAAGCACAATCATTGACGGTCGCGCGATCGCTGCGCAAATCTTGGGTGAACTAACTTCGCGCGTTGGTGAACTGAAAAAACGCGGCAAGACTCCCGGCCTCGCGTTTGTGCGCGTCGGCGAAGATGCGGCCTCAAAAGTTTATGTTGGGCGCAAGGAAAAGACCTGCGCCGAACTCGGCATCGTTTCCGAAACCCACGTCCTGCCCGATTCGACGAGTGAAAAGGAATTGCTCGCGCTGATTTCAAAATTGAATTGCGATTCGCGCCTGCACGGGATTTTGGTGCAGGCGCCGCTGCCGAAGCACATTTCGGAATCAAAAATTTATTCCGCTGTTCTGCCGGAAAAGGACGTGGACGGCTTTCATCCGGTCAACGTCGGCAAATTGATGCTCGGTGATGCGAGCGGTTTCCGGCCTTGCACGCCCGCCGGAATTGTCGAACTGCTTGCGCGTTCAGAAGTAAGGACGGATGGCGCGGAAGTCATTGTGCTCGGACGCGGCAACATTGTCGGCAAGCCGATGGCCGCGATGCTTTGCCAGAAAGGCAAAAACGCAAATGCGACGGTCACGATCTGCCATTCCGCCACGCGCGACATCAAATCGCACTGCCTGCGCGCTGACATTTTGATCGCCGCGATGGGCGTTCCCGAGTTTGTGAAGGCAGACATGGTAAAGCCCAGCGCGGTGGTGATTGACGTCGGCGTCAACCGTGTTGACGGAAAAATCGTCGGCGACGTGGACTTTGCCGAAGTCCAGAAAATCGCCGGGAAAATCACGCCGAACCCCGGAGGCGTCGGCCCGATGACCATTGCGATGCTGATGCAAAACACGGTTCGCGCCGCTGAAAATTCTGGAAATTAAGAACTTAAAACTCAAAACTCAAAACTCAAAACTCATAATTATAAATGCAAGCCACCCGAATTCTCCCCGACCTGCAATCCTCGCTGCTCTGCGAGGAAGTCCGGCAGGAGGCCAATGGAAATTTTTTCATCATCGGCGTCGTCAACTTCATCCGCGTGCCGCAACTGCCGGTCGTCGCCGCGCGGCTCTGTGTCTTCAACCGCTGGACGGCGGGCATCGGCCAGTTTGTCGAGAACGTGAAACTCATCGCCCCCGACCAGACCACGGTCCTGCGCAAGGGCGAAATGAAGTTTGAACTGCGCGATGCCGCGATGCACTCGACCAACGTTATGGTCTTTGGGCAGGTCGAATTCAAGGCGCCCGGGACTTATTACATTGAGGTGCTTGTGGACGACGTGATGAAGCTGCGCTATCCCGTCCCCGTCATCCTCGCTCCGCCGCAGAACCAGAATCCGCCGCCGGCACCGGAACAGCCGGCCTGATCTTCCAGCCAAAGATTGAACACGGATGAAACACGGAAACAATTTGCGTGGGAGCCGCTGACGCCGCGCGGCGTGGCNNGGCGTTTTCAGTCGTCTGGTTTCTCGACAGCGGCTGTTTCCCGACCATCCGCGCGGCGATTCAAAGCCTGCCCGACGACGGGAAAATTTCCTCCGGAAAGCTCGACTGGCATGGCGATTCGTCGCAACTGCTCTCCGAGGGGAAATTTCTGGCGTTCGACGTTGACTTGAATCATTCAGGCCAGATCACCTCGACCGCCGACTTGCAGTTCGAATTCGGCAGGGAAACCATCTGCATCTTTTCATCGCTGGGCTACGGCTACGCCGAGTTTCCGTATCCGCCGGACCGCTTCACGCCGTTCAACCGCACGGAGCTTGAACCCATTTGGGACGCTTGGGCTGCGGAAATTCTTTTTATCGCCGCCGCCGCGACCGTCGTCAGCCTGATGTTGAGCTGGTGGATTCTTTCGACAATTTATTTTCTGCCGGTCTGGATCCTCGGATTTTTCGCAAACCGCGACCTCAATTTCCGCGCAAGCTGGAGATTGTCCGGCGCGGCGCTCATGCCGGGCGCGCTGCTGATGGCGGCGGGGATTTTTCTTTACGGATTTGGATTTATGAACCTGGTTTCATTCGGGTTCATTTTCGCGGCGCATTTTGTCCTCGGCTGGATTTACCTGTTCGTCAGCCTTGTTTTCCTTCCGCGAATTTCCGGACCCGTGCCGAAGGCAAATCCGTTCACGGACAAAAAGTAGTCCATCCCGCCCCTGCCGGGTCATTCCGCAAACTTGGAAACTATTCCCGCGTTCCCGGAAGTTCCCGCCGCGAAATGGGAGCCTGCTCCCGCGAACTTGTCATTTCCCCCGCGAAAGCGAATCCTCCACCCGCGCTTTGACCAGTCGTCCCCGCCATGTCGACAGCCGCCCCCGCGCTTGCGGAGGCTTCTCCCGCGAAATTGTGGACGGCCCCCGCGACAGCGTCTCCTTTTCCCGCCGACGCGTCAGTTACCCCGCACCGGTGCCGAGTTTCCCCGCGTCGGCGTCATGCCCTCCCGCAACAGCGGACGGTTCCCCCGCCGCTGCGGGAGCTTTCCCCGCAACAGCAGCAGCTTTCCCCGCACACTTGGGAACCCCGCCCGCACCAGCGGCGAGGCCCGTCGGAATTTTGCAAGCCACTCCCGCAAAACAATTTGCGAGTTTCAGCGGCTCCGCGGCCGCCCATTCCATTTCCAGCAGCCAACAACAGACAACTGACACACCATGCTGCTCCGGCGCATCCACCGGGCGTTGCGTCCGTTAATTGACACCGCCGCATTGCGTCTCTAGCCTTTGGCGATGTCGAAACTTCCGTTTGAACTGATGCTGGCGCTGCGTTATCTGCGGCCCAAACGGACGTTTGTCTCCATCATCACGCTCATTTCCATCCTCGGCGTAGCACTCGGCGTCGCGGTGCTCATCATCGTCATCAGCGTAATGAGCGGTTTCGACCACGATCTGCGCGAAAAGATCCTCGGCTTCAATTCGCACCTGAAGGTTTTTTCACGCGGCAGGACGATGGAGAATTACACGGACGTGATGCGCCTCGTCTCTTCGAATAAAAACGTCCATGGCGTCGCGCCGTTTGTGCTCGGCCAGGTTCTCGTCGAGACCGAGCCGGCGAACACAAACGGCCAGGACGCGCTGACCGCCGCGCCTTATCTTCGCGGCGTGGATGTGAACGCGGAAAGTTCCGTGAGCATTCTTCCAAAAAAAATCCAGTCCGGTTCGTTTGATTTGAGCGGGGAGAGCGTGGTCATCGGCAGGGATTTTGCCGACAGCATGGATTTGTCCGTCGGTGACCGTATTTCAATTTACTCGCCGGCTGATTTGAAAAAAATGAAGGACCAGCGCGGCAAGCCAAACGAAGAGGCGGTTCTGCCCGACGATTACACGGTGACGGGCATTTTTGACGTCGGTTATTTTGAATACGATGCGAACATCATCGTTACGTCGCTTGAAAACGCGCAGGAGCTTTACAATCTGGACAACAGTGTTCATGGCTTGATGGTGATGCTCAACAACCCGTATAAAGCGGACCAGGTGCGGGGCCAGTTGCTGCAAACGCTCGGTCCCAATTTTAGCATCACGACCTGGATGGACGAAAATTCCACGATTCTCGGCGCGCTGCTTGTCGAGAAAAACGTCATGTTTTACCTGCTGTTTTTCATCGTGCTTGTCGCGGCTCTCTGCATCTTGAGCGCGCAGATCACGTTTGTTGTCCAGAAGACGCGAGAGATCGGGATGCTCAAGGCGCTCGGCGCGACGCGGCTGCAAATCTCCGGCATTTTTCTTTTTCAGAGTGCCATTATTGGGGTCATCGGCGTCGCGTCGGGTTTTGGCCTGGGAATGCTGGCGGTCAATTATCGAAACGAGTTTTTACATTTCATGCGCCATGCGACCGGCTGGGAACTGTTTCCGGCGGCCATTTATGGTTTCGGCGAACTGCCCGCCGTGATCACGCCTGGCGACATCGCCATCATTTGCGGCTGCTCGTTTGTCATCTGCATTCTCGGCGGCGTGCTGCCGGCGATCCGCGCCGGAAAATTGAAACCCGTGGAGGCGCTGCGCTATGAGTGAATTATTTCTTTCTGCGCGCGCGCTTACGAAAACCTACGCGGTGGGTAGACGTTCGTTGGAAGTCCTGCGCGGAGTGGATTTGACCGTGTCACGCGGCGAATTTCTTGCGCTGCGCGGCGCGTCCGGCGCGGGCAAGAGCACTTTGCTGCATTTGATAGGCGGCCTTGATTCGCCAAACGCGGGGGAAATTTTTTTCAAGGGCCAGAACCTTGCGAATTTTTCCGAGTCAGAACTGACGCAGTTCCGAAGCCGACGCGTCGGTTTTATTTTCCAGGCGTATCATTTGCTGCCCGAACTCACCGCCTTGGAAAATGTCTGCCTGCCCGCGCGCGTTGCGAGGATTTCCGCAGGGCAAACCGGGAGGCGCGGACGTGAACTGCTTGTGCGTGTCGGCCTGAAAGACAGAACGGATCACAAACCGTCCGAACTATCCGGCGGAGAGCAGCAGCGCGTGGCTATAGCCCGAGCGCTCATCAACGAGCCGGAACTGCTGCTGGCCGACGAGCCGACCGGCAACCTTGATTCCAAGACAGGCGGAGAAATCATCGAACTGCTCAAGAATCTTTGCGCCGAGAAGCAAATGACGCTGGTCATCGCCACGCACGATGAAAAAGTGGCGGCACGCGCGGAGCGGACGATCCAGCTCGTGGACGGCCAGGTCCAATCACAGCAACCATGAGCCGCGACTACTGGGAATCGCGCTATCAAACTGGGGACATGCGCTGGGAAAAAGGCGGCCCGTCCCCTGGACTGGTGGATTTTCTGGCGGCACACCCGGAACTGCGTGGCGGCGACGCCCTCGTCGCCGCTGCTCCGTGTTCGGGCCAAAAAATGGGAGCTTCTGCGACGATGGTCTCGCTTCCAACTCCAACCGTCTGCGTTCCCGGCTGCGGCACCGGCCACGATGTCCGGGAATTCGCACGCGCCGGCTTTGATGCCTCCGGATTTGACATCGCGCCGAGCGCCATCCGGTTGAGCCAGACAAAGACCATGGTTGCCGGCCTCAAGGCGAAATTCCAGCTTGCAGATTTTCTCCGCGACGAGCCGCCGCAGAAATTTGACTGGTTGTTTGAACATACTTTGTTCTGCGCCATCCAACCACAGGAACGCGCCGATTATGTCCGCGCAGTTTTGAAGTGGCTGAAGCCGGACGGCCAGTATCTGGCGGTGAATTATCTGATTCCCGACGAGGATGGGCCGCCGTTCGGCACGACCCGCGACGAATTGTGGCGGCGGTTTTCGCCGGAGTTCGATCTGGTCGAAGAATTCGTGCCGCGTTCCTATCCGAACCGGACGGGACTGGAACTGCTGCTTTGGTGGCGGCGAAAAGCCCGTTGAAATTTACGGTCCGGAGTGTAGCTTGAATTGTTATTATGCTTGAAGATCGCGACTATATGCGCCAGCCGGCTTATCACGAGCCGCGCATTTCATTCACCGTTGCGCTGTTGATCATCAACGCGGTTTTCTTTGTCGTTCAACTCATCTCGACGAACTTTCCGAACGGCCAGGAAATTCAAGATAAATATTTCGCGTTGAGCCTTGGTGGATTGGAGCAGTTTCGCATCTGGCAATTGGTGACGTTTCAGTTCATGCACTCCACTCATGACTGGCTGCATATTATTTTCAATTCGCTCGCCATCTTTTTCTTTGGACGCCCGGTTGAAATGGTTCTGGGCCGGGCCCGGTTTCTGGCGCTATATCTTTCCAGCGGAATCATCGGCGGCGTGGTGCAGACGCTTTTTGCGCTTTCGTTTAAATCTTTTGACGCCCCGGTCGTCGGCGCTTCTGCCGGCGCTTACGGTCTTGTCGCCGCATTTGCGGTGCTGAACTGGGAAGAAAGCTTCACGCTGCTGATTTATTTTTTTCCGGTAACCATGCGCGGGAAAACCCTGCTGTGGGTCAGCCTCGGCCTCGCGGTGCTTGGTCTCATCACTCCCGGCAGCGGCGTTGCCAACGGCGCGCATCTTGGCGGCATTTTGACGGGCTTTGTCTGCGCGCGTTACATCTTTGGCCGCTGGCGGCTGGAATTGCCGCCGCGCCAGGAACCGCGCGAGCTTGCCGCCGCCGGCAAAGGCAAAAGCAAGTTCTGGGGTTCCGCCGGTAACGACGAAGAGTTGTCCGCCTCCGAATTTCTGCAAAAGGAAGTTGACCCGATCCTCGAAAAAATATCCGCTCACGGCATCCACAGCCTGACCGCGCGCGAGCGCGAAACGCTCGAAAAGGCCCGCTCAAAAATTTCAAAGGGTTGAACCGCTGCATCGGCTGCGCACGACGCATTTTCCGTCCAACGATTTAACATTTCAACGATTTAACGATTCCGTTAATCTGTTTCCATGATTACGCGTTACTCGCGCCCCGAAATGCGGGCCATCTGGACGGACGAAAACAAGCTCCGCATCTGGCTGCAGATCGAACTGCTCGCCAGCGAGGCGCTGGTGAAGGAGAAAATCGTCCCGGCGAAGGATTTCGCGAAGATCAAAACTGGCTGCGACAAGTGGTTCGCCGATTTGCCCGGCCTCGTTGCGCGCCAGAAGGAGCTGGAAAAAGTTCTCAACCACGACGTAATCGGTTTCACCACCGCCGTGGCGGAAGTCATCAACGACGACGCCAGCCGCTGGTTTCATTTCGGCCTGACAAGTAGCGACGTGGGCGACACCTGTTACGCCGTGCAGATGACCCAGAGCGCGGACATTTTGATTGCCGACGTGAAGAAGCTTCTGCCCGTCATCGTCCGGCGCGCAAAGGAGCACAAATTTACGCCCTGCATCGGCCGCAGCCACGGCATCCACGGCGAACCGACGACGTTCGGTTTGAAGATGGCGCTCATGCACGATGAATTCGGCCGCGCTCTCGAACGCCTCGAACGCGTCCGCAAGGTCGTCGCCGTCGGCAAGCTCTCCGGCGCGGTGGGAACCAGCGCGCATCTCTCGCCGCGCGTCGAGGAATTTGTCTGCAAGAAGCTGGGGTTAAAACCCGCGCCCATCGCGACTCAGGTGGTGCAGCGCGACATCCACGCGGAGTTTCAACTCGCGATGGCGCTTGTCGGTGCGAGCATCGAACGATGGGCGGTGGAGTTCCGGCATTTGCAGCGCACGGAAGTTCTCGAAGCCGAGGAGCCGTTCACGAAAGGCCAGAAAGGTTCCAGCGCCATGCCGCACAAGCGCAATCCCATCACTTGGGAACGCCTCACTGGCCTCGCGCGCGTGCTGCGCGGAAACGCCATGGCGTCGCTGGAAAACGTGGCGCTGTGGCATGAGCGGGACATTTCGCATTCGTCGGTGGAGCGGATTATTTTTCCCGATTCCTGCACGCTTCTGGATTATATGTTCGGACTGCTCACACGCTTGATGGACGGCATCGTCGTCTATCCGGCGAACATGAAGAAGAATCTCGGCTTGAGTTTGGGTATGTGGAATTCACAGACCGTCCTGCTCGCCCTCATCAAAAAGGGTCTGACGCGCGAAGCGGCTTACAAGCTTGTGCAGGACGCCGCGATGAAGACGTGGGAGGTCAAACATGCCGGTCGCGACGATGCGGATTTCGTCGAGGTTCTTAAAGCCACTCCCGAAGTATCGAAACATTTCAATCCCGGCGAACTGGAGAAGCTCTGCTCTCTCGACTTCCATTTCAAGGAAGTGAACAACCGGTTCAAGCATCTGGGGCTATAAGTCCTCCCCCTCCGCCTCGAATGGGGAGAGGGATTGAGGGTGAGGTGTCGATTTATTAATCACAAATGGACACAGATAAACAGGGGTTTATCACTTTGAAACCTGTCGAAGCAAATCTGCCGTTCTACGCCCGCCCCGATTTCCTGAAGTCCTGATGGATCCAGGCAGTGGCAGTTCTGCGTTGCCAAAATTTAATCGCCGGGCGGTGCTGCCGGTGCGCCCAAAACAAACGGCGTATTACATTGCTATCTGACCGGCGCGCGCTGAAGCTCAAGCATGAGCAATAGCCTTCAACAACACGGTTTCCGTGAAATCAACAAACAACTCCGCTTCCGGATGATCGCCAGCGGTCTGGACACCGTCAAGATCTTGGTCACCCGCCGGTCGGGAAAATTCAAATTCAACTTTACCGGTTCGCCCGAACAAGTCGTGAAGGCGGAAGAGATTCTTGCGGCCTGGGGCTGATGGTGGCTCATGCGGCTCGCATGTCACATGCCCTGAGCCGGCCACGATTATGCGGGACTGATTTGCCGGGGGTTGGCAATATCGCGGCCTGTGAACTTGGAAAACTGGCAATGGACCCTGCTGGCAGCCGGCGCTTTCATCACCGGCCTGTCCAAGACGGGCATTGCCGGTCTCGGCGTTCTGGCCGTGGCGCTGTTTGCCAATGCGCTGCCAGCGCGCGATTCCACCGGCGCCCTGCTGCCGCTGCTCATCTGCGCGGACTTTTTTGGCGTGGCCTTTTTCCGCAAACACGCCGAGTGGCCCCAGCTCTGGAAATTATTTCCTTGGGTGGTGGTCGGCATTCTGTTGGGCTGTTTTGCGCTGGGCAAATTCAGTAACGCGGAGGCGCAGCGGTCCATCGGCGGAATCCTGCTCGCCATGGTGGCGCTGCAATTCTGGCGGCGAAGACAGCCGGACGATCTTGCTTCCCGGCTGCCGCACGCCGGATGGTTCGTCGCGCTGACCGGCATCGTCGCGGGATTCGCGACCATGACCGCCAACGCCGCCGGCCCGCTGATGGTGCTTTACCTTCTGGCCATTGGCCTGCCGAAACTCGCGCTTGTGGGAACCGGTGCATGGTTCTTCCTGCTCGTCAACGTCTTCAAAGTCCCCTTCAGCCTCCATCTGGGATTGATCACCACCGGCTCGCTCCGGATGGATGCCCTGCTGTTCATTCCCATGATGCCGGGCGCGCTGCTGGGGCCGGTGCTCCTGAAACGGATTAACCAGAAAGCATTTGAAACCATGGTGCTAGTTTTCACCATCCTGGCTGCGTTACGGCTGCTGTATTGAAATCAAAAGGGGAGAAAAGCGACAGCTCTGCCCTACCAACATTTAAGGTAGGGCGGAAGTGGTCCTCCGCCCAAATCTAAACCATTAGCGAGCTGCGGAATCCACGGCCGGCATAATAAGACTCCGCGCCGTTGTGACCCACGAAGACGCGACCGTAACGGCGATCCCCATAAATCGCGCCGCCGAGTTCCCGGATGTCCGCCGGTGTTTTCAGCCAGCTCGACGACTTCGTGTCGAACTCGCCCAGCTTCTGTAGCGCAAAATATTCCTCCTCCGTCAACAGCTCGACGCCCATGGTTGCGGCCAGTTCCGTGGCGCAGCCTTTCGGTTTAAATTCTTTCCGCGAATCCAGCGCTGCCCGGTCGTAGCAAAAACTGACGCGGTCCTTGGGACTCTGCGCGGAACAATCATAGAAAACGTATTCGCCCGACTTTTTATCGTGACTAACCACATCCGGTTCACCGCCGGTGCGTTCCATTTCATGGAGCGACCGCAGCTTTTCCGCATTGGCTTCCAGCCTGGTCTGGACCTTGGCCCAATCCAGACCTTTATGGCGGTTCAGGTTTTTCTCAAACCGGGCTTTCAACGCGCCGAGCAGTTCTTCCCGTTGTTTTGGGGACAACTGCTTTTTAACGATGTTGTTCATAGTTTTGACGGTCGCCATCTTAAAATGAATCCCAACGCGATTCAATCATTCAGCTCAGCGTTGGCATCCGGACCAAACAGGCGGGAAACAGTTGCCAGAGCACACTTTTCCACTCACCTTCCCACCAATTTCTGCAAATGTTCCGGGTAGCGCGCGCCTTGAACCGGAATCTTGGCCGCCATAATTTCCAGCGCGCGCAATTCTTCCGGCCGGATCTCGACCGCCGCCGCCCCGCAATTTTCGGTCAGGCGATGCAGCTTCGTCGTGCCGGGAATCGGCACGATCCACGGCTTCTGCGCCAGCAGCCACGCCAGCGCCACCTGCGCGGGCGTTACCTTTTTCTCCGCCGCAAATCGGCCGATCAAATCCACCAGCGCCTGGTTCGCCTGCCGGTTCTCCGCGCTGAAACGCGGGACATTATTGCGGAAATCCGTGCTGTCGAACTTCGTGTCCGCCTTGATTTGTCCCGTGAGAAAACCTTTGCCCAACGGACTGAACGGCACGAAACCGATGCCCAGTTCCTCCAGCACCGGCAAAATTTCCGCTTCCGGCTCGCGCCACCACAACGAGTATTCGCTTTGCAACGCCGTCACCGGCTGGACGGCGTGCGCGCGGCGGATGGTCTGCGCCCCGGCCTCCGACAACCCGAAATGCTTCACCTTGCCCGCACGGATCAACTCCTTCACCGTCCCGGCCACGTCCTCGATGGGCACGCTCGGGTCCACCCGATGCTGGTAGAGCAGGTCAATCGTCTCCAGCCGGAGCCGCTTGAGCGAGGCCTCGACGACCTGCCGGATGTGCGCCGGCTGGCTGTTCAAGCCGCCCTGCTTGCCGCTGTCACAATCGAAGCCGAACTTGGTGGCGATGACCACCTGCCGGCGGAACGAAGCCAGCGCCTCGCCCACGAGTTCCTCGTTCGTGAACGGGCCATAGACCTCGGCGGTGTCGAAGAACGTGACGCCCTGCTCGACCGCCGACCGGATCAGGGAAATCATCTCCTGCCGGTCACCCGCCGGGCCGTAACCGAAGCTCATGCTCATGCAGCCCAGCCCGATGGCTGAGACTTCCAGATTGCCCAGTTTGCGCTTTTGCATATTTGAATCCTTTCTTGCCGTTAAATGTTGAAACGAATTTAACCACGGATGAACATGGATGAACACGGATTTTTCGGACGCGAATTCAAATACGCTGAAGGCGTAACGGAAATTAGCCTAGGGTTGGAGCGAAGCGACTACCCTAGGTGATTCGCATAAAATAATTCCACCCTGAAGGGGTGGCGGAAAATTTATCCCGAAGCCGCAAGGTTCGGACGCAGATTCCAAACAAAACCGATTGAATCAAGAAGTTGTTTCCGGTCTGAACGAAGTTTGCCGCGAAAATTGCGAGTGCGTTGGGTGTTCACCCATTTTCCAAGCCTTTTATATTCGCCAGCTTTTTGTGGGACGTTGCAATGGTTGTGAACTTTCTTGTATTCAACAAGTGCTGCGAACATTTTCTCCCACGCCATTGGCTCAATGAGCACCCAGATAAATCCGATTTCATCCAGTCGCTTGGCGCGTTCCGCCATGATTGGGCGTTTATATCGTTTTGCTGCTCGCTGGTTCCTGACCCATGTTCCGAGCGCAGCATATTTATCTGACCGTTGCTGCACATTTGGATGACCAAACTCTTTTTTGAACTCGACCAACTGGCGAAAATATTTTTCCCAATGATTGCTATTTGGATCCCAATCAAAACTCAACTCTTCAAGCCGCCGGATCCGTTCAGAATCAAGCAGTCCGCGATTGCGAGCCATTCTTTGATCCGTAACCCAATTGGCAAGTTGGCGATTTCCTTTCCAGCTTTGTGGCACGAGACAATCCCCATGGGCCTGCTTGTATTCTATGAGTTGGCGATACTTAATCTCCCACACCTGTGCAGCCGTAACTGTGATGCCTGGCTCTTTGCGGGATGATTGCACATTCCCTTGTCCAACACTCCAATCAAACCCTATTTTATCCAAGGCAGCAATACGCTCCAGTTTCAAAATCCCTTGCTTATATTCACGCCGATGCTTTGCGACCCAGTTGGCAAGCCTTCGGTTTTCCGACCATTGCGTAGGCACCCGACAATTTCCGTGCTTGATTTTGTAGGCCTCAAGTTCTGCCAGCATTTCTTCCCAATTCATGTTGTTGGAAGATCGTCGGCCAGAAAGTGGCGACCAGTCAAAGGCTAGGTTATCAAGCCGCACAATTTGTTTTGCATCCAATTTATTTTTTCGACGGTTGCGACGCTGGCTAGTTACCCACCAAGCGAGCTTTTGGTTTTTTGGATAATGTTGTGGAACTCTGGAATGTCCCTGTTGGGCGTAAAACTCTTTTAGTTGGTCATACATTTTATCCCAGTCAACGGGCGATGATTGATTGATACTAGACCTGACTTGCCATGCAAATCCGAGTGAATTCAGCCGCGCTATCCGCTCTTCCGAAATTTTCGCATTCGCCTTGCGCGCACGTTGAGTTGCGACCCATCTTGCCAGCTTTGGATTTTCCGGCCAGTTGACTGGAACACGGCAATTGCCATTCGCCGCATGGAATTTTTGTAGCGCCGCATACATTTCTTCCCACTGTTGTGAATGTGGCTGCCATTCAAAACCGATGCTGGTGAGTTTTTGTTCGCGTTCCGGTTCGAGTTCTCCGCGTTTCTTAATTTGCCGTTGCGTTAGCGTCCACCGTCGGAGTTCCGCGCTCATAACAACATCACGCAGCTTGCCATTATGCATCGGGCGAAGATGTTCCGCCAACTTTGCAAACATGGCATCCCAATCGCCATCGTGGATGTTCCAAGCGAAACCGAGCTCATCCATCCGGCGCAATTGATCCACCGCCAAACGATTCTGTCGCTTAGCGATGCGCTGGTGAGCAACCCAGCGCGCCAGTTCGGGGTTTGCCTGCCAATCAATCGGCACGTTGCAATGCCCATGCAATTTGAAAAACCCCACGAGTTCGGAAAACATTTCGTCCCACGGTCGAAACAATTCCTTAACTTTTGGGCCGACTGGCTTCAGTTCGAACGTAGATTTTCGTTTATTGATTTGCCAAATGAATTTGATGCCATCCAATGCACGGATGCGTGTGTCGCTCAACTTGCCGAGCTTTTTAGCCCGTCGTTGCCATAATACCCAACGGTTGAGCTTGCGCGTCTCATCGTCAATAACCGTCACCGCTAGAACACCGTTTGCAGCCGCGTATTCTTTGTAGCGGGCAAAAATGTCAAACCACTGCTTGTCGGTGTCCAGCGCAACTGGCTTCCATGGAAAACCGATTCCATCCAACTGTTTTTTTAGTTCTGCCGAAATTGTTCCGTCTTTGAGCAATTTTCTCTGCTCTGTCATCCATTGCGCCAGGCCCGGATATTTTTTACCGATGCGCGAAACCGCAAGGTGTCCATATTCAGCTTTGTGGGCGAGCAATGCTTCAATCCTTTTTGCCAAAGGAATCCCCGACTGTAAGTTGTTGGGCGCTTTCCATTCAAAACCGATTAAATTCAACCTGTCCTCATATTCCTTTCGCAACTTGCCGGCAGTTCGTTTGTATCGCTGGCTGGACACCCAGCGCCCGAGCAGCGGATTCTTCGGCCATTTAACCGGAACAAGCGTAGTCTTGAATTCCTCCTTGTAAGCACACAGTTCTGCAAACCTATGATCCCAAGTCGGCAAGCCTATCCACCATTCAAAACCGATTTTTTCAAGCAATGCAATGCGTTCGCGCGAAATGTCGCCGTGCTTGTAATCCATCCGTTGAGTTTTTATCCAATGAGACAGCGACTTGTTCTCTTTCCAGTGTTGCGGCACGCGACAATGTCCAAAACGATTTCGATAATCTAGGAGTGCCAGGTATTGTTCGCGCCATGTGCTCTCATGCGGCGACCATTTGAATTCAATCCTATTTAGCAGGGCGATTTTATCTTCCTCCAGCTTGCCTTCTTTCCAAAGCACTCGCTGATTCACCACCCACGTTGCAAGTTTTTGATTTTTCGGCCATCGCGCAGGCATGTCGCAATTGCCATGTGCATTTCGGTATTCGAGAAGCTGTCCATAACGCTCAAACCATCCGTCGCCAATCGCTTCGAGACACGCAGCCGTGATAGATTGCCTCAAACTGTCCAACGAAATTTCCGGACCAATCATATCCAAGCGTTCTCGAAAACGACTTTCATCAAAGCCGCCGGTTTGCCCGCGCTGGATTCTCATTTCGTCTATGATTTGCGACAGCAAATCGTCCTGCTCTTTCAACGCTTGAAGGACTTTCCAAATTTCATCAAAGTTGCTCCGTAAAACAGCCTGCTCGACCGTTTCGCCGCGCGTCTTCTCTACATAAAGCGGCACGAGCACGTAACCGAATTCCTTGCCCGGCGACCGGCGCATCGCGCGGCCAGTCGCTTGGACAATGTCAACCGTGCTACGGCGTGGTGCGAGAAATGCCACCATGTCAACCGCTGGCACGTCAACTCCTTCAGTCAAACATCTGGCATTGGAAAGAATAGCTTGCGGTGCGGCTTTGAAGACTCGCATGAGTCGTTCCCGATGAGCAGTTGGCATCTTGCCTTCAATATGCTCGCACCGAAATCCATTCAAATGTGAAGAAATACCCTCCGGCCCATCAGAGGTGAAAGATTTTGCGGCATCAACTCTTGAATGGAACGTGAAAACTTTCGAGACGCTATATTTATCTATGGCTGACTTGAGGGCGATTTGGTTGGCAACCTGACGGGCTTTAATTTCTTCGCCTTTGACCAAGACAATCCCGCGCCGGAGTAGTTCATCATTCACCATCTCGGATGTGACTTCCGAAATGATGATTTTGTAATCAGTAATTATTCCACGCCGCGCGGCTTCACTGAATGGCAGACGATAAACAACCGGGCCATAAACCTCCCGTTTGTCCATCGAGAAAACGAGTTGCGCGTTACCATCCTTGCTTTTAGAAAGCGGATTGTAATGGCGCGGCGTGGCGGTGAGAAACAGGCGTTTGCGGATGGAAAGATTTTTATCGTCGAGGGCAAAGGCAAAATTGCGGCCTTCGCGTCCGGCGGTCTTGTGCGCTTCGTCGAACACGGCAAAATCAAACGCCTCGCCCGGCTGCATCGCCGCGCCAACGACGGACGCGGATTGGTAGGTGGAGAAAATCATTTTCACGCCGGCAAAAGGCGCGTCCAGAAAACTCCGCACGCTTGCGGTGTCAGTAGTAACTTGAAAATCGAGGTCGGATTGTTGCGTGACGAGTGGATCAATTCCTTCCTTCACAGTCAAATCCGAGCAGACGCAGAGCCAAGGCCAAGGTGGAAGATTGGTTTCACGCACCCATTCGTGCAGGGTCTGGCGTAGCAATGCAAGCGATGGCAGCAAAACCAAAATGCGTTTGGCTTCCAATCGTTCCGCCACCCAAAGCGCAACGAGCGTTTTGCCCGTGCCGCAAGCCATGATGGCGGAAACGCGATCATGCTTTTGCAATGCGGGAAGCAGAGCGTCCAGCGCTTCGGCTTGATGGATATGGTCTTTATCTGGTGACTTTTTCGGCGCAATGACAACGGCACCAGCCAGCCACGCTTCAATCGCGCGGAAGTCACCGGCTTCCAACCGATCCAAGTCCGAGCCACGGATGCAGAAGAAACCCTGGCGGTCGTTGAGGACGGCGGGCAGTTCGTCGCAATTGGTAAGCAACACGCGGCTGTGAATGTGCGGGCTGTCAGCCAGGCCGATGAAGGTGGAGAGTTCGCGCCACGTCAACGCCGGGCGGCCCGTGCGGAACTTGATTTGATAGGCGTTGAACTGGCCGAGCAAAGTTTGCAACACGCCGTCCACGCCCTGGTCTTGTTGCGTTAGGCCGAGATTTTTGAGAATGTCGAGCGGGACAGCACCATGCGGCCAGACTTGTGAGGCGTCATATTTCCGTTGCGTGGCGAGATAGGCTTCCGCAAAAACTTCAAATGCCGCACCGCGAGATTGTTCGTCGGGCAGCGTGGCAATCTTCTGTTCCAATTCGGCAAAGCTGGTCAGGCCAGCGAACAATTGTCGCTGGACGAAGTAGGTCGCTTTCGGATGGCGAGCCGTGGCCATGCGGAAAGAGTATCAATTTGTCCTGCGAAGAAAAGCCTCCGCCACCCCTTCAGGGTGGAATAATTTTTTGGACGTTTTCCTAGGGTAGTCGCGTTGCTCCAACCCTAGGCTAATTTCCGTTACGCCTTCAGCGTATTTGAATTTGCGTTCGCGTGGTTCGTGTATTTCGCGGTTCACCTCATCCGTTGCGGCGAAGGATTTTTTCCCTTCATTTCGCGCGGAAAACTTTTAATCCTTGGGCATGGATTCAAAACTGATTCTCGCAGCGGCGCGCGGGACGCTGGACGGCACGTTGTCGTTCCCCGAGGTCGTCGGCCAACTGCTCGCGGCGGGATTTTGACAATAGCCCAGCGTTTTAACGCTGGGGTGCTTGCGCACGGCCACCACAAAGTCCCGTCAGGGACGAAAGGTCATTGTGGACGGCTACCCTGTTTTTCTGCCGTCCCTCACGGGACTTTTACATTTTGGACGACCCTTCACCCAGCCTTGAAAGGCTGGGCTATTGTCACAAAACATCAGGCGTTCATTCGATGCCGCCGCGTTGCGCGTAAACCTCCGCGCCTTTTTCCACGAAATTCACTTTTCGGTCAAGGACTTCAGGCTGGCTAGCCCCTTTTCAAACTGACAGCCGCACATCTTGTCGAAGTCCATGAACAGGCCGAACACTTTGCTCATGAAACAGCTTTTACCGGCCATGCTCCACGTCACGACGGTTTGTCCGCCCTCGGGCCGGAAGGTGAATTCCGCCGTGTTGGTGGCCGGCATCGGCTTTTGAAAATCGAGCCGGAAACGGATCAACCCGCTGGGTTGGCTTGCCGTGATGGTCATCTGGCCCGCGCCGACCTTTTTGCTGCCGACCCAGGCCATCGCCGCGCCCGCGCCGGCGTCCGCGCCGGAAAAGGTGTTTTTCGCGTTCGGGTCGAGCTTGGCCCACGGCGACCACGCCTCCCACTTGTGCAAATCGTTGACGTGGGGAAAAATCCTTTCCGGCGGCGCAGCAATGCTGGCGGCACGCGTGACGGTGAATTCATCCGGTCGCCCGGTGATGACGATGATGAAAATGATGGCGATGAAGGCGAGCGCAAGAAGGATGGGCAGCATAAATTTCCTTTCGTGAAGTCAGTTGAGCAGGCCGGAGAATTTTTTCCGCGCATCCCACAGCAGATAGAGCGCGCAGACGATGATGATGTCGAGCATCGGATTGAGGAGATGTTTCGGGTCGTCAATCAGAACGTGGAACGCGATGATGTTGANNTCGAACATTTTCACAAACTTCACATAGCCCGTCGGGACGAACGCCGCCATAAAAGACGCGGCGGGCGTGCCTTCGGGCATTTTCGGGATGGTGATGAGATTGAACAGGACGGGGATGCTCGCCGCCAGGAAGCAAAGTCCGAGCAGGACGCCCGCGATGCAAGGCAGATATTTTTTCATAGGCAATCGGAGTTCAGCGTTGGTTGAACAGGCCAGTGCAGTTTCTTCAATTCTTGCCGCATTGGCAAATTGAATTGCCATCCTGAACGCGTTCGTGAATCCGGCGGCGCGGCAACGCCGCCCTACCACAAATTGGTAGGGCAGAGCTACCGCTCTGCCCATTCTTCCCGTCAGCCAGCGCAGCACCGCTGACGGAATCTGCAAACCGAAAACCGAATCTTCGCTGCACTGGTTCCGGCAGGAAGTTTGGGCGGCGGGGCACCACCGCCCTACCATATTATTTCACCCGCGCGCTGACGGGCTGGCTCCAAGGACCCTGGCCGTGGGCGTTGCTGGCCGCC
>PKZR01000281.1 GCA_003133815.1 Limisphaerales bacterium
ATGAGGGAGTGCGGACGGCCATACGAAATCCATGTGCGCCAGAACTCGGCGTCCGTTGTCTGGGCGATGGTGTGCAGGTTTGGAACCATCGTGGCACGATTTGGGCCTTCATGGCAGATGCCGCAATCCGCATCGTAAAGCTCCTTGCTGAACTTGCCCTTGCCCTGATTGACGTGGCAACTGGCGCAATCACCGCTGAAAACCGACTGCCTGTCCACTTGTGCAGCCATGACGTTCTTGGCGCGGTCAACACCAGCCATGCTATTGGTAGAAGGGTCAATGGTGATTTTGACGGAGAGCGTTTCCGAATCCGTGTCCGTGCCTACGGTGATGGTTTTGGAAAGCGTGCCGCTCTTGGCGGCGATGTTGACCTTGATTCCGATTTGACCGTTAGTGCCCGGCGCGATGACCCACGGCAGCGGCGGCAATTGCGCCGTGGTGCAACCGCACGACGGATGGACGCTCAAGATGGTGACGTTGGTGGAAGAAACATTGGTGAAGCTAAAAGTGAAATGCGCTTCGCTTGCACCAGACATTATGTTTGTGGCTTTTGTCTCGGAATCCCAATTGAGATTTGTGTTTGAGAACAATCCTGCCGTAGCTTTGGGGGTGGCGAAAAGGCAGAGAACCAAACAAAACAAAGTAAAAGTTAATTTCATAAGACCTTTAGAATCGGGATGTAACTGTAACACTAATACTTTGACTACAAACCAAACCCGTCCAATTACGCTATTCTTCAATCGTATAATAATACGCAGGAAACTCACTGTGGCTGACAACGTCATAAAATTTGGGATAAAGTGAAAGAAATGTTCCATTAGCTTTAGCTGCTTCAACGGGGTTTCCAAACGAACTCCGAGAATCTATATCTCTTGTAGTTACATAACCATTTGCGGTTTTTTTGAAAAAGTCTGATTGTAAAGTAACTCTGCCAGCTTTCGGATTTTCACCTTCTTGAACTCGGAAAAAAACTAAGGCATAGTCATTTCCATCAAATTCGGTGGTAGCTGTTAAAAGCACGGTGTATTTTGTAAATCTTGGAAATATCTCATAAGTTGATTTCTTAATGTTTACATCACCTATAGCTCCCATAAGGAGTGCCTTTCCGCTTTCGTCAGCATGACTTAATAGTGTCTTTGAATCTCCCACATAAAACGCATGCCTAAAGGAACGCTGCGCGGCTACAGGAGTGGAAAAATCAACTGGCGATGCGTCGCGCACATCGTATACAACTGGCGGCTTGAGTTCTTGAGCGTGATAGTATCGCTTCCAAGCTTCCCAATTGGTAATGACAACCCCGGCATTTAAGAGCTTGAAGTCTTCTTTTGTCCCATTAACTACAGCTACAGGAACACCGCTTGTTTGCATACTATAAATAATCCCCGCCTGATTTGATTGTTCCATTTGTTTCTGAAAATCTGCAGCTTCCTTTGGCGAGTTAAATATGTTGGGCTTGTTGGAATTATCATCGCTGACTTTTACGTCTTCCGAAAATACGATGCTATATGACAGGACATAAATAGCAATATAACACAAAATGCTTAAATTAAATCTCATTGATATAGCAAGTTTTTTAATTCCGCATCTTATTATAAGTTAGGACTTACACAGATCGTGGTTTCTAACAGTGGATCTGAAGGAATATGTTTTGCACCCGTAGGAACATAATGTTCAGTATCTGTATAGAGTGTGCCTATTTGGACATAGGCCGTTAAAGAATATGTTATGTAATCTTGAGTATAAATATTTAGTTGAGTGGCCGGTGTTGGAGGAGTTACGCTGACACCCCATGCGTCTAATTTAGATGAGAAGTATCCCGTTATGGATACGACGGTGTTTATTAGGGTGCTGCTGAAACTGTCGTTAATATTTGCGTTAAACGTGCAATCCCCTGTCGTATATGGTGAGTTGTTGCAGCCATAGCAGTCGTCTTCAGACACGGTCGTAATTGTTTCGTTGGCACTCACAGTAGTTGATGCACCTGCGCTAAATTGCCCAAGCGCTTCAATAGCACCCAGTAGGCTTGCAGAATTTGTATCATTTGCAGCTATAACGCTACAAATTCCCTGTATCCATCCCGGAAAAGCCGAAATAGCATTGAAATCAAAAGAACCTTGCAAGTGAAAAGGGGTCACAGTTCCTTGGTCCCATGTTTTCTTAATATTGCCAGAACTTCCGTTTGCGCAGCAGCTTTGCTTTGTCCACCAATTATGGGTTAAATAAAAATTGCCTTGAGGATTAGATAGATCAAATATACTTCCTATGCCGATACTTGAGGCAATATCATTAACACCTAGCTGCCAAGGAGGAATCCAGGTCGATCCCTGATTTTGTCCACCATACACTGTGGGGTCTATAACATTCCAAGTCACTTGACCTAAATTTACAGGATTTGGACTTGGTGGACTACAATCATTCGTATCAGAAGAAGTCACAACTCCCCAACAAATTGGACTGGTGTATGTCCCGGCATTTGTAGCTGTTGGTTTTCCAGGAGCCGCATAATGCCATGAGAAACTGTAAGTAATATTATTTGTCGCATATGTTGTTATATTTGAGCAAGTTTCCGTCGTGCTTGTAACAACACTTCCGGGAGTGGCTCCAGGTCCCGGCGGAGTCCAACTTGGATCAGGCAGAGAATCCCCACGTTTAACACAGAAAGTCATGGGCGTCAGGCTCATGCCATTTGTAATCGAAGGACAATTTGTTGAGGGCGCATTTGTGACATAGTTCGGGCAATTGGTATTTTCGTTGTTCGTTCCACCGCCACCGCCGCCCTGCTGGGCGTGTAAGGTTGATGGCGTTATCAACGTCGCCAAAATAAATGCGGTGGCGAAAAGTGACAACACGACGACAGATGTGATTAGCTGTTTTTTAGAAGCTTCAGTTTTCATGATTGATAGTTGTGAATTCAACCCCTCCCAAGATTTTTCCACATACAACTTTAACCTTTGAGATGAGACTGCGACGTTTATATTCAACCCAGATGAAAAGTCAAGTTTTATTTGGATTTTATTTGCGGAACGCCGTTGGTTGCCCGTAAATCCTTGCTAATAACGGGCGTTGAGGTTTTTGATGCGTCGCGCCTGATCGGGTGTGTTACCAGATAATTTGTAACCACTTCATAGCCTTTGCCAGCATACGAATAGGTGACGCCGTCCCAGCGCAGACTCTTTTCAATTGCCCTTGCCGGAACAATTCCCAATGTTTTCAAGCTTTCTTCCCATTGCGGATACAAGCCAAGCTGGTAATAGCAGGTTGCCAAAGGCGAAGTTTCTGTAAATTGGGATGGTTCGCTCCCCACATTATTTTTCAAATACCACCGCAGCAGCGGCAGGTAAAACCGCCGCTTATTGACAGCCCACCATGTCTCATTCTTGAGCGGAAGTTGTTGCAGTTCTTCAAACATACGGCCTGCGGCTTCCGCTTCGGTTGCCGCCGGTTTGAAATCGTCCGGGGATGATTGTGGCTGGCCGGAAATTTGGCCGCGTTCCTTGGCCTGTTGCGCCTGTTTTTGCTGCCAATCCTGCTTCGTCTGATAGTAGGGCGGGGGCAGTTCGTCCACAAGATCAAGCATCACGCCATTTAGCAAGGTGTTAAATGAATAATTGCGATTGACTTGAATTGTCAATGTGGTTGGCCCGCGCACGAGGAATCGTTTGTAGACGCCGCCCCAAAAATTGTCAATCCGGGCGTGCGCCAGCTCCGGTTTCTTGTTGAAATCAACGATGTCATAAAAGGAACGCATGATTGAATACTTGGGCGTTATGATGTCCAAAGATGAGCGTCCCGGGTGCGGGCGAATCGAAATCTCGTAATCCCGAAACCGGTTTACTCCCAAATGACCGTCGTTGTTGACATCGTAGAGGGACAGATAAAACAAGCCGGGTGGAATGTTAAGCGAGCAATAAATGTGAGGGCCATCCTGTGTTCGAGGGTATGCTTCGCCATGGTCATCCCATTCCGATTGGCGGCGATCCACATCCCAAGTGGTCAGATTTTTCATCACCCGGCTGTGAAGAAACGTCGGTGACATTTCCAAACTGCGCGGGTCTGCGGTGGCAAGCGCGGTAAGCCAGTAACGCAGAGAGTCGCCGGGGTTGTGATTAAGTCCCATGCGGGCATCATACGTAACGTCCCAGCCAGCCCCCCAAAGATCATTCATTTCCAAATTGTGTCCTGTAAAGCGTTGCGACCAGTTCGCGCACAGCACAATCCAGAACCGGCCATATCGCCCAATCCATTCGCCTTCGGTTTTCCAATCGTCTTCCAGTGGAATGACCATTGGTGTGGCATCTTCCCGACTGTAAGGAACAGAATTTATCTCTTTAAGATATGAATTAAATTCCTCCAATGATGGTGGTTTGGCCGAGCGAGGCAGCGTGGCCGTGATTGTTGCATGGTTTGTTTGGACACTATCTTGCGCCACGTCATCGTTTGTGGACAAATCTGGGATTGCCAATCCACCGCCATAACTGCCGACATATCGTTTGAAGTTGTCGCCCGGCAACATGGTGGTAACATAATCGTCGCTTAACCATCCGCCTCTGTGCGTATCGTGAAAGAGTATTTTGTCGGCTTTGGAATTTAACACTGCATAACCCTCTGTCCGAAATCCCAGCCAGATGTTCGTGTCTGCATCTTCCGCCAGACAGGTGATGTAATCTTCCGGCAGCAATAAATCCTTCACGTTTATCTGCGACATGGGTTGCCAATCATCAGGCGGCGCATCTCCGACAAACCTGCGAACCTTTGCGGCGTAATCCGAGCCGCGAATATATTCCCACGATGATCCGCTGTTGGTGCTGAACGCCAGCCCTGCGGAAGTTGCCGCATAGATTTTTTCATCGCTGGTCACCAGCAAATCGTTGATGAGGCCGCTCGGCAGGCCGCTTCCAACCGGAGTAGTTGGCAATTGATCAGGTCCGGGAATGGTGTGCCATTGTTTGTAACCGCCAACCGCTGAACCAATGGCAATTCCATCGCACTGTGTGCCGACATAGATATTCCCCTTTGTGTCAAAAGCCAGACCATTGGCTTGGTCGCTGGGCAGGCCATCGGCGCGAGTGTAGTTTCGCCAAGTATCGGTGTCTGGCGAATAACGGGTCAATCCGGCGCTGGTGGCCATCCACACGTCGCCATCCGTCGGGCAGACGGCAATCTTAAAAATTCGTTCACCTATCGGACCGTCAAGAACGTCGTAATTTTTCCATGTATCGCCGTTAAAGACCGCCACCCCGTGGTTAAGTTCTCCCACCCAGATGCGCCCCTGCTGATCACAGGCGATTGAATAGGCGTTATTGTCGCCCAAACCGTTGTTGGTCGTGAATTGAGACCATTGGCTGTCTGGGTCGGCATCGGGATCATATCGGTAAACTCCGTCGTCTTCCGTTCCAATCCATACGTTCCCCTGCAAGTCGCGCGCAAGAGAGACGATATGGGAATCAGGTTTCGGCATATCAGACGGCAAATCCGGCTTAATTTTTACTCCTACCGTCAGACCGGATAGAATATCAGGAAGAAGGGTGTTGGGAGTTTTAGTGGCTTTCTTTGTTGGCTGAAGTTGATCTGTTGCAACTATCGGCGAATGAGATGCGGCGATGTGGCGCAAGTGTGATGCCCGTATGGCGCAGAAAATAAAAAATGCCACGACACTTGCTATTCCAGCCCATTGCCCTGCTTTTTTGAACTGTAGTTTCACTTAATTGATCACAGCCTGTCCGCCAAATTCAGCCAACGTTAGTTTAGTTTCCGGCACTTTTAGATGGAATTGCCGTAGAAGATAGCTAACAAGAGATGATATTTGTATATAATGGAAAGAAGGGGGCGACTCATTTTATTTTTTATGCAAAGCAAGAAAAAAAAGATAAAAACTCATTCCCAAAAAACCCACAACAAAAACGAGAAGAAAAAGCGGGGGTAGCCAAAGGCTTGTAAACGATTTAATGTCTGCATCTGCCGGATTATCGAGAGGGTATAAAACTTTTACGCTGGCTCCGATACGATATGGCTTTCTTCGCGAGCCAATTGAGGACTTAAAGGTAAATTCCTTTCCATTGGTATCTGAAAATTGAACTTGAGGTCTAAAAAAAATCCCCTGCCGAGCGTTATAATGCTCGGCATAACCAGTAATCGTTCCAAAAGCCGTTGCCCATTTTTTTGTTTTGCGGTAGGTTTGGCGTAAAAGAAAAAAAGCCCCCGTCGCACTGGCAGTTCCGAACACCAAAAGAACAATCGCAACTATGCAGTTTATTAAGGAGGCGTTATTCATTCAAAGGCTATCTTCCGACTTGCATCATCAAAGCTGCTGTCATTTGTTTACTAGATAATATTTCGTCGGCAAAAACCTCGTCGGAATATGCAACTAGCTTAAAAGCATCACCCACTTTTGTAACTCGAAAGAGCTTCAACTGATCGTTTTTCAAAAAGGGAGTTAGGTAAACCCAATACTGATTTGCATTTGAAATGTAAAAATTAATTTTGAAGTCTTCATATTTTTTGAAATAATCGACAGTCTCTTTTTGCTCTCCATTCTGGATCATCCCATTTATAAACATCTGGTCGCGCCCAGAACGCCAGAGCGAGATAATAGCATTAGTGGAATCATTTTTATAAGCGTCAATTATCTGACGCATAAAGACTCCAAGGGGATCTTGAGACTCTGAAATTCGCGTGCTTCCTGCAATGTTAGTTAACTTATATTTTATAATTACTTTAGAATCGGAGAAATCTGAATTTGTCTCTACTTCATTTGAATAGGTAAATGTGGCGTTAAGCAAATTTTCGTCATCGTCTTTAGAAATCAGCCTTTCTACTTTTGACTTCCAATAGGGAAATGCGCTCGCTGCCCAATTAAATATCTCAATGTCCTTCGGTTCCACAAATACATAATTATTCCCGTCTTTCTCCAAATATGCAGAAAGCGTTGCACGATGTCCATTTCTTAAGGACGACTCGTAAGTGATGTAGGTTAATGGGCCGAATATTGCTTTGGTTAGCAATCGAAAGTCTTGAATGTCGGCATAAAACTTTTTGAGGCCATTTATGTCCGCAAACATCTTCCGGGCTTTTTCTCTGCTTTCTCCAGGTTTGAAATCACCAATTACATTTTCCAAATCTCCAGAAGAAAGAAGTTTAATCTGTCTTAAAACCAAATATTCGGGGGTATTTGTAAGCCATTCTGTGTTGGCATTGATCATAAGCGATCCAAACGAGGTGTTAGTGGGATATTCGCCTATCAGCAAATCCGCTCCAAGACAGGTTCCTTTGTCATCACTCAATATTGAAAACTGCTGCCTGTGAACATCACAAGCAATCTGACTTCTTGAGAAATCTATACTCAACGAAATAACTAAAACCGACAAAAGAATTTGCTTAATAGTCATAAGCTTTAATTTGCTCATTTTTGCTGTTACTACAATCAAGGATATGACCATCCATCCCAAGCATGGAATGTGTGGGTAAAAGAAAATCCGGTTCCATCAACTGTCAATTGTGCGGTTCCGGTTAGGTCTACACCGCCAATACTAAAGGTGGCTCCGCTCAAGCCACTTGTCCCGCAGTCTGTTCCAGTGCTATATTGGCCTCCTGCTGAAGCGCTGGTTGAAGCTTCGCCAGAAATGTCTACGGTAAAAGTATCATTAACGGAATACCAGTGGCCTGATTCAAACAGTTGAACAGTTGCACTAGCGGTTGCTCCTAGTTTTAACGCAAGACCACATGAGCCATTTAGAGAACCGGTAAAGCAGCTACCGCAGTCAGGATCTGTAGTTTTGCCACTAAGTGCAATGGTCCCTCCTGGTGTAAGAGTAATTGTAGGTCCTAGAGTCGCATTCCAGTCAATTAGATAAAGAAATGGTGTAGTTCCACCATAACCACCATCCCATGACCAACCCGGAACAACTACATCAACTGAACATTTTGCGCTGACGGATCCACTGTATTTTGCATAATTGTCAGGAGCGCCAGTGGTTGGGCAACATTCTTGTCCAGTTTCCTTTGAACCTTCAGTGCCTACAGTGATGGTTATATCTTTAATAAAATTACCCGGGCAATGAGAAAAGAATCCATCTATGGCATTTTCAAATACTGATGCATCATAGCCAACCGCAACGGTGTTTGGATGGGGGTCAATCACATACCACGTCACTACTCCTAAATTTATAGGTGTCTGACTTGAATCTGGACTACAATCATTAGTGTCAGAAGAAGTCACAGTTCCCCAACAAATCGGGCTGGTTACGGTTCCGGCTGTAGTGGGCTTTGGTGGTTTTCCGGGGGCGTCATAATGCCAACCGAAACTGTAACTGACATTATTTGTCGAAGACGTGACGGTATTTGAACAAGTTTCAGTAATGGTTGTAACAACACTTCCGGGAGTGGCTCCCGGCCCCGGCGGAGTCCAACTTGGATCAGGCAGATCATCCCCAAGCTTAACGCAAAAGCTCATCGGCGACAGACTCATGCCATTGGTAATCGAAGGACACGAAGGGGCGACGTTTGTTGTATAACTGGGGCAGTTGCTATTTTCATTGCCACTTCCACCGCCACCGCCGCCCTGCTGGGCGTGTAAGGTTGATGGCGTTATCAACGTCGCCAAAATAAATGCGGCGGCGAAAAGTGCCAACACGACGACTGAAGTGAATATCTGACCCTTGGAATTTTCTGTTTTCATAGTTGTGAACCTGTCTCCCCCAAGACTTTTCCGCGCACAACTTTTAACTTTGAGGTGAGACTGGCTCCTTTATATTCAACCAACCGAAAAAATCAAGTTTTATTTTTTGGATTTTATCGCGACGTGCTGCGGGCTGTCTGAATCCAAATCGCCCGTCAGGATGAATCCGGCTATTATTTTGTAACGCTCCTGATTCAAATCCGCCTTGGAGGAAATGTGCGTTATGTCTTCGTCAAATAGCAACCGGGCGGAAACCAGCCTCTGGCAGGCGGCTTGCAAAAACCGTTCGGCCTTCAACGCATGCACAATGTCTCCACTTGAACCGCCAAAAACCAAGAATGACGGCATGACGGCTGGGCTATCTTGGAATTTGGGAAATTCTGAAGGCTGCATGAGAACCGCTCCCCGCCATAAACCGGGACTATTGTGCAGGAGCGTTTGTATCATTGCCGCATCCGCCTTTTGGCCGACAATGTAGAGCCGTTGAGGGTCAACATTTGCCTGTTTAAGCATATCGTTGACAATTGCCTTTGCATCATCGGGCGTTTTTGGATGGACGGAAACGGAAAATATATTGGCATTCGCCAGCAGTTGCGGCCACGCATCGTAGGGATTATCGCCGAGAAGGTTCAACACGGCGGGATATTTTTTCCCTGCCGTCAAATATGGCGGCGGCAGCAGGGAATAAACCAGTCCACCGCCTTTCTTTCGGGCAATTTCGAGGGGAACGGGAACGGCCCACTGGCTGACAGCAAGGTGTTCCTTTGGAGGAACCACATTGTCAAGGTTTCCATAATTAATGTCATATTCCCAAATACCCAACGGTTCGTCTGCCAGCGAGGCAATGGCAAAAATCTTGTCGCCATGTGGAGAGACGCTGTAATTTTGATAACGGCCACCGGCAAAAAGGTTGGTGTGGAATGACACGCCCTCGGTGCTCAAACTGACTCCAAGAGAATTTTGTCCACCATAGACAAGGCCGTCACCTTCCGCAATCCAATTTCCGTTGTAGATGCGCTCGAAATTATACCGGTCGGTGAATTGGGCGATTCCGCCTGTGGTAGAATTGGTTCTTGGATCAAAACGATAGAGACTGGGATCGGCCCGTTTGCCGGAGATGGTGAGGCTGAAAAGGAATGACTTGTTTTCCGGGCTGTAATCCAACTGACCGATGGTGGCATTGGTGAGATGCGTCAATTGAGTGACCGAGCAGTTGGCTGTATTTATACTTAAGAACCAAATGTTGCTTCCATCGTCGTAAGCCACAGCATGATCGCCCATTGGCACCAAGCTGGATGGAATCACAGTGGAAGCGAACTGTAATTGAACAAGTCCTTTGCCTCCGTATCGGCCAAGATTGGCATATTCTTTTTCAAAATTGAACAAGTATAGTTTGTGCCGGACGCTTAAAACCAGCGTGTTGGTTGACAACCATGCACCCTGTTCCAGGGAATCAGGTAAATCAAAAGAATCCAATGCAGTGCCGCTGGAGCCGTCACGAATCAGGATTTGCTGGTTAACTTGTTTTTTCTTTCCTGTCACGGCAACTGCCAAGTAACGATCGTCTGGCGACCAGCCGATTAATCGCGGCGGAATTTTTGAAGCCGGCACCACCTCAATTTGGTTTCGTCCAAAAGTGGTCAAATCTGCCAGATAAAGGCCGACACCATTGCCAACATCACGCTCATAAAGCAATGTAGTTTCTCCGTGGTTTGACACTGGGGCAACATCAAGAAGGCCTCCCGGAGCAGTGACCTCTTTGGCGATTTGATCTAGGCGACTCGGCAAATTGACTTGCTTAACAGACGCGTAAATGTGGAGGCCTGTCATCAGCAAAACATATACTGCCAAACCGATGCCCCATGCAATCAACAGCCGAAATATCCTCGCAGTCAATGAGAGCGGAGTTTCTATCTGCGGTTCTGCCGTTGGTGTTGATGAAATACATCGCAGAGGTGATGGAATCTGCAACACAGTGCCACAGGCCGGGCACGGAAAAGATCGTCCCAGATAAGACTCATCCACAGCCAGCTTTTGCTGGCAGGCAGGATTGCTGCAATGGAATTTAATATCCATGGAATTTTAATTAACGCCCATCAGGGCTGTCAGGATAACACCACAGATTGTTCTTGTTGGGATCAGTCACCTCAAAATACCAAGTGTCAAACCGGATAAAACTGACATCCCCGCCAAAGGCCGCGCGGATGGCTCCCTGCAAGTGGCGGGTGCTGACGCCTTCCTTGGGAAAGTTCGCCCCGTCGTTAAAGTAATGCGGAAATCTTTCGTCCGTCTCCCAAAAGGCGATGTCTGCTGGAAGCATACTGCCTAATTTCACAGGAGGAAAATTGGTTCGGGCATAGCCAACCACCGCCCCATTCATGGCATAACTTGAAATTTTCTGGTCGCGCTTGGCGAACAAGGGCGTGTTGGTGATGTCCATCGGACACATATACATCTTCGGGCTGCGTAGGGTGTCCCAAAATAGCCCCGTCTCAACTTTGAATCGCGCGGAGCCGGTCACGGACGTGTCCAAGGTGTAAAGCCATCCGGGGCGGTTCGTGGCATCCCCCGAATACCAGTTGGGCCACGGCAAAGTGTCGCCGTTATCTGCGGCGAAAATATTCATGGCAATCGCCTGCTGCTTCAGGTTATTGATGTCAATGGTCTGGATGGCCTTGTTTTTTGACTTGCTCAATGCAGGCAACAGCATCGCCGCCAAAATGCCGATGATGGCGATCACCACCAGAAGTTCGATTAACGTAAAGGCACTCTGTCGCCAGTCTTGCTCGCCTTTTTGAAAACTGGGTCGAAACATAATCAGTTCAAGTCGTTTTCCGCTTGCGAATCCATTGATATATCAAAAACCCACCACTCCCGACCAATAGCCAGCCCAATAATACCCATGCGATGCGATCCAAGGCCAGCGGTGAGATGGGAAACCGATCATTCAAATTACCGAGGCAGTGGCACAGACTCGGCAGACCCGCCCACCACAATCCCAAACGGTAAATCAGGTAAATGCTGGCAAGCCATACGATGCACGCTGTTTTTGTCCCGCGCTCACTCCCCACGCATAAAAAAATTGATAGGCCAAGTTCCATCGCGCCCGCCAACACGAAGACGTGGCGGTTGGAAAATGGCAGCAACGGATCGAGCCAGTTCAAAATAGGCGCATTGCCTGCGGCACTGAACAATTTAATCACGGCCGTGATAAACAGAATCACGGCCGTTGAATAAATGTAGCCATCTTGGATTCGCTTGATCATGGAGAAAGGTTTTCGGCTTTGTCATGCCTGATTGTCCAGATGTTTTGAAACTTTTTGTCAGAATCATCATAAACGGGGTCGCTTTCCCCTAATGATTCCAATGGGGAGAGCAATCCCACATGGCCATCCACCATCAGATAATTAAATTTACCGCCGTGGTATCGCCACATTTTTATGGCTCTCGTGTCCAGTTGCGTGGCTGGATTGTCAATTGTGGCATCCGAATAACTAAATTCAAGGTTGTCGGCTTGAGCTTGTTCCGTCAGAAGCGCCGTCGCATCCGGGGAGGGAATCATGTCCACGGTGATTGCAGGAAGGGCATTGGTTTTCCCATTTGTTTTTGAATTCAAAGCGGACAGGGAGGCATATTCTCTTCCTCGCGGCGCCCACCAGAGTCCAACCCCGGTTGCATTGTCAGAAGCGGGAGGCCAATCCCGTTTGTCCATACCGTGCTTGGGCATGGAATAAGTGCGGCGAAGGTCGCTCCCTTTCGCCGGGATCGTGTCCGCAGGACAAAGGAGCAAATGATTTTGACCCGAACCAGACGACGCATAGGAATAAATCAGCCTGTCCCAAGAAACAAACGTTGACTGGCTATATTCAACGAACGCGAATGGCAGACGTTCTTCATTGTTTTTTTCATATAGCGACATGGCCACGCCCAACTGTTTCAAGTTCGCCATGCACGCCGTTTCCCTTGATCTCTGACGAAGCCCATAAACGGCAGCCAACGCCAATATTGCCAGGACTGCCAGTGTCGCAATCACAACCAGCAATTCAACGCGGTTGAATGCGGCGGCGAACTTCCTGCTGCTGAATGCGTTGCACATAACTCAAATGCGGAACGGAACGTATGGCTGGATTTTGATTCTGACAGGAAAAATATCAACTAAATTTTGCATTTGCTTTGCATGAATTTCAAAACTTTTAGTCCGTTCGCTTTACCTGCTCAGCCGAAACGCCAAAGCCAGCGTCACCGCATCAAAGATGTCCATCTGATAATACTCACTCACCCACGGTTTGCGTTTCGGCGGCAAGCGTGAAGCCAGTTCGTCTGGAAATCTTTTCGCAACGATTTCAGCCAGTGCGTGTTTTGTCCCCTGACCATTGGCGAAATAGATTCGTTGCAATTGCTCATGTGAAAACAGCTTCACGCTGACCTTGCGGGTTTTAGCCATCGCAATGATTTTCCGGCTCAACGTCTTTAAGCGCCGAGAATGCCGGGAATCTTCAATATCTTGCAGCACCAGCACCCCCGGCTCATATTGAGCGATCAGTTCTTCCACCCGATTGAGTGATTGAGCGTTCTTGTTTCCTTCCACATTCCTGACGCCCCAATCAACGAGCGTGTCCTGCCCTTCAAGAACGGCAAAACCGAAACCTCTGTATGACGGAGCAACGGCTAAAATGCGAAATTCTTTTGGATTTATTATGTTCATGGTCAGTTAAGAGATTTATTGGCAATATTGAGAAGCATCTGGCGTTTTGGATTCCCTTGACCCGTTCTTTCGGCAAGTGTCTTGGCGCGCGCCATGACTTCCTGTTCGACCTTTTGATACAGACCGCCAAACAGTTCACTGGTCGACCGTTGATAAATCACTTCAAATGCCAAGGCGGTTTCAAGGCTCGGTTTGCTGGCAAAATGTTCGTATCGGGACACCTTGCTCCCGCTTTGTGTTCCCAATAGAAAAGCCACTTCGTCTTGGGACAAAGACAGGCGTTTTCGATTGGACACCAGATAATTTTGAAGTTGAGACGAAGTCATGTGGGTTTGAAGCGCACGAACTCAATCGCGAGTTCAGGCTCACAGTATCGAATTGCAGAAATTACCAAAGACGTGAACCTTTGCCGGAAGCGGCAAGTTTTACAAAAAGCCACCGGGCATTAAAGCTCGGTGGTGGGAGTAAATATAAAATCACACTATTTCCATTCTGTCAATACTACCACGCATTTTGGCATTGAACTTCCATTGTTTAGCCCTATATTCAACCCACTATGAGTAACCTATTATCATTAACAACGACACAACTACGCCGCGCGGCTGACCTTAAAGAGAAGATCGAGGCATTGAACAAGGAACTGGCTTTGATTCTCGGTGCTTCGACACCGGCACCTGCCAAAACACCGAAAAAAGGTAAAATGAGTGCAGCCGGACGAGCCAAGGTTGCAGCGGCTCAAAAAGCACGGTGGGCGAAGATTAAAGCGGCAAAGCCTGTTGCCAAGGCACCGGCCAAAAAGCGCACGATGAGCGCAGCGGCCAAAGCCAAACTTTCGGCAGCAGCGAAGGCTCGCTGGGCCAAAGTCAAAGCTACTGGAAAGAAAAAGCTGTAATCGTTTTCGATTCGGATTAGAAATGCAGTCCTGCTTTTGGCGGGACTGCATTTTTATTTTAAGTGAATTGCCGAATCACTAATTTTGTATGTGATTAACAGTCAGGAGAGGAATATCAACTTCAAATCGGAACGGGATAAGTTTAGAGCCATTTTCATTGAACTCATGTCGAGGTATGCCCTGACGATGCCTATCGTTAGTGAGCACATTGACATTTGATTCTGTTGTTACTGGAATGAATCCATATACTTGTAATTTATCCCTCGTTCCGACCACGCGCTCTATGACATTGCTAACTATGGCCTTTTTCGCCGTAAAATTCAAATTCTGAAGGGCTTTGGACGCTTCCCTGGCAAACACCACCACTTCTTTTGCATCGGGCAATGGGGCTGGTTGTTGCTCCAGTTTTTCCTGTTCAGATTTCAGCATCTGCGATTCATACAAGACCACTTTCTCCTTGACGGATACCGTGTATTCTTTCAACTGTTCCAGCGTAAAAACCCCACTGCCGTAAGCTTTGTTATATCTGTCCTCTTGATCCTTGAGCTTGATGATTTCCTTTTTCAAGAATTCTGTGTCCACACCAGACGAAACGACCTTGTTTTGCTGGCTGTTCATCCAACGCTGAATTTGATTCTGCATCAGCTCCGGCGAAGTCATCAGTTTGGTTAAGCCATTCCACAAGAGCCGATCGGCAGTCCGGGCATTCACCGCCGCCTCCATGCAGCTGCGTGGAAGGGGGAAATTAAGCACCCTGTCTAGGCACCGGTAATAAAGATGCTTGCCGTGTTGCGGCCCTTCGCCGGCCCGCTTTCGCCCGCAGGCACAGTAAATCCTGCCTGTGAGCAGATATTCGTTTATAGTGTTTCTCCTTGAGAGCAGGAAATTTGCCTTGATCTTTTCCTGGACACGGGCAAATACGTTCCTGTCAATTATCGCAGGCACAGGGATGGTAAACCACTCCGCCTCCGGTTTTATTCTGCGGCTGCTTTTCCTTATTTTTCGGTATTTTTCCTTGCTCGTTGGTTTTTCGGGGACAACCGCGTAGGAACTTCCCCAATGCGCCTCGCCAATGTATGCCTTGTGTTTCAACAGTGTGCTCAATGTGCTTGTCGCCCATACGCCGCGCTTGCTTTTTCTTGGCTTAATGCCCAGCTCCTGCAATTTTCTGACAATTCCACGCAGCGTCAGGCCGTCCCGGTCAACCCAATCAAAAATCATCCGCACGACACGGGCCTCATCCTCATTGACTTCATAGTATCCGTGAACTCTTTCTTGTTTGAGAATATACCGATACCCATACAGCGGTTCGCTGACTAAAATATGACCTTCCTTGACCTTGCGCAGTTTGCCCAGGCGAAATCGCTCGCCAATCTTTGCCCTTTCATACTCGGCAAACAATCCCCTGACACCGTATAAGATTTTATCCTCGCTGTTTTTGGGGGCCGATATGGTCACAAAGACCACTTCAATTCCGGCCTCCCGCAGTTCATCCATGACCAGTTCCTGATATGAGTATCTTCGGGCAATTCTGTCGGGATCATAAACCACAACGACTTCCCATATTTTGGCCTTTGCATCCTGACGCAGTTTGTCCAGCGCGGGTCTTGCCAGGACGTCCCCGGTCCAGCCCTCATCAATATATTTTTCAACCACGTTGAAACTGCTCTTTTGAACAAGATCATTGACCGCCGAGAGCTGGGTCTTAATCGTTTGCTCCTCTTCCTGCCGGGCGGTCGAAACCCGTGCGTATATGGCTGCTAATTTCATGTGTTGTTTGACTTCCTGATGCTCATTACCTCTTCAAAAAGAATGTCGAAGGCTTTGTTGACCCGTGTTTCGCCGTCCGCAGAAGTGACCGGCTCGTAAGTTATGAAGGGACGGCGGCGCGATCTGCCACCGCGTAAAAGTTCCTGCCGGCTTCCTTCCATCGCCAGCTTTTCCGGCTTGTTTGAACTTTGGCGCGGCTCCCTCATAATATCATTATTTGCGCCGCGTGTTAATTCGTTATCAGGCATTTCCCCATTTAAACCATAAGTCTGGATTGATGCCGGACTGTCGGATCATTTTGTTAAGGGCCTTCGACGAGTAGAACCCTTGAATGAACTTGATCTCGACGAACCTGTCCGGCTCGCCGTTTTCCAACAGCTTGACCCAGGATTGCGAATGCCCCAATTCCTCATAAAAATCAAAGCCCATTTCACCGAGATATTTTGTGACGTCCCGATACGTCCAATTAGATACTATTTTTGCCATGCGCACAGAATAGGGCGCAGGAGGTTGATGAGGTAGACGCCAAGACTTGCCGGAGGCGGCAACCCGGCGACGGCATTCGGAAGTTGCGGGCGGCGGTTGGAATCCTTATGTTCCTGCGCATGAGTGATGGCAAATTCACAACCCAAGCCGCCATTCTTTGGGGCGCGATTCCGCTAGAAGCGCAAAAGCGCATCCTGAAAAATGCGTTCTGCGCCAAATGCAATGTTGTCGTGGAAATTGTCGATTATTATGGCACGGTGGAAAATGGCGACCTGATGATTGATGGCACATGCGCGTTCTGCGGCCATGCGGCGGCGAGAGTGGTGGAAACGTCGAAAATTCGGATCGAGAACAACTAGCTGCAGAAGGCAAGCTTTTGAACATTATCGTTTGGCTCTTTTCAATTTTCTTACTTCCTTCAATTTCTTTCTTAAGGCGGTAATGTCTATTGTCAGCGCAGTATCGCCGCCGTCGCCAATGGCGGCGAACGTGAAATCCTCTTCTGGATAGAAGGTCATCTTTGCCTCGTCTCCTTTTACTTCGGCAAACAACTCATAGGCATCTTCATTGTCCTGTTCGAAATCGGGATACGTAATGAATGTGACATATTTTCCACGAAGCGGCTGGCTGTTATTGATACGCTTAAAAACGGCCTGCACTTCACCGTTGCGACTAATTGTGGCCTCAAGCCTTCTTTCTCCATTGTCATCGATCAATCCAAAAAGCTCTATGTTGGGGTCATCAATCTCGTAGTCATGGATTTCAGGACGATCCACTTGCGGAATGCGAAAACGCACATGTAAATCTGGAAAGAACTGACAGAGTAAACGGCTGGGGATACACCATGAAACATTATCGTTGGCCAACTCCGTGACCACCAATCCCACAAACGCGTTCACATCCGATGACCACACTGGCGCACCACTGAATCCACCCAGCACTGAGAGGGCACCGCCCCGATCCATCTGCACCAAACCGATTGCGTCCGTAGCATGGAGAAATCCGGCAGCGTTCCGTCCTTGCTGATCTCCGCCCGGAAAACCAAGCACCGAATAAGACTTGCCTCCGTGACGCAACGGATTCGCGAATTCTACGGGCTTTACGGACAATAATGGTCCGTCCACAATTAAAAGCAACGCGAGATCATTTTCCGGCCCGTCGCCCCCCACCACCAACACTTCGGCTGTCACTGTTGGCCGGCCTTCCACACCCACCAATGTCAGGAACACCTCTGGGTCACGGACATCATTGCGTGCTGCTTCCACCACATGACGACAGGTCAACACATAACTGTTGTCTATCAAACAACCAGCCCCTACTATTTCCCCGGACTCGCGGTGCACGGCAACCACCCGCGCTGTTTCTTGATCTCCAATTCGCAGTCCCAAGCCCACGGTCTGTGGTGTAATCTGGTTCGGCATGTTATTGATTTTGCTGGATGATTTCATTCATTTCTTATCTTTTGCCCATTTGAGTGTGACGGTGAAGTTAGCCTTGGCTTCACCTTTAGTGACCAATGGGATTCCCATTTCGCCACCCAGCTCAACACCAAATTCAATCTCCACTTCATCAGGCTGCACTGCCTTCAGAGAATTAAGAACGCTTTCCGCGACAGCGGCCACTGATTTGAATTCATGCTCTAGATCAAGTTTTTTGGCCAAATCGCGAAAAGACGCGGCATTACGCGGCACGTTGCCGCCGCCGTCAATACATTCCACGGCAATCGTAATTGGCTCACCGTTACTATCCTTGCTGGGCAACTTATAAATCGCCCGGTTAGTTCTGGTGTTGGGGGTTTGGTTTTTGAAGAATTGCGGTGCTTTCTTTGGCATATGTTTATACAATTTTGTTATAAAGACTTATCAAGTTAAATTTTGTTTCTACCTTTAGATTAGAGTTTCAGTAACTTGTCCAATTGCGGTTTGATGAGAGCCAGGTCAATCGCCTCGCGCACGGCTCCGCCAATCAACCAAGGGTTGACACCAATTTCCTGTAGTATTGTATGAGCACGATCACGCAACCGGTCGCGGACGGCAATCCGCGTATCGCGATCCATCTGTTCAAGCTTCAAGCCGTTGAGCGATGTGTCAATGTTGCGTATCGGCTCAGGTGCATAGTTAATGGGGCCTAGTTTGCCTGGATTTGTAAGGAAATCCTGTGCTTTCCTGCGGCCAATATCATAATCGTGATCGCGATAGCGACGGTCAAAAAAGCCGGCAAAGGCAAACAATTCCGAACTGGCCAGTTCGGAATCATTGGCGGTAATCCCGTAAATGGTCATCTCGTCACGGGTGCCCAGTTGCGCGGCAGTTTCCAATGTTAGAAGGGTGTCAACAAAACTATCGGCCGTGGGCTTTCCTTTGTTTTGTAACAGCCCGTTGTATTCTGTTAAGAACTGGTCGTGAACACGTTTCCATGCCGAAGCCTGCGTCTCGTCCGGATTGCTTGAAAAGAGAAGCGGCAGCAACGCAGTAGTTCCAGGTTGAATTTTGGCTACATCGAGTGTTCCATTGAGTAACATCTTATAAAGTTCGTCTGCCCTTTGATTAAATAGCGCAACCTTTGCGTTAACGTCTTCGGCCATGATCCAGTCCTGAAAGCGCGCTTGTCCGAAGATGGAACTGACCAAGCGGACAGCCATTTCGCTGTAATCTGCTTTGCTCGCATTGAAATCAGCATTGGCCGTGGAACTTTTCTCGCCGGGTGCAACGAATAGATAAAAACGGTTTTCCACATCCAGATGCTGGTCAATCTGATCAACCAGGTTCTTCGCCAAACCGAGTGGTTCGTTTTGGAACGTACCGCCATCGGTATAGGCGAATTTTTGTGTAGGCAGGATTTTTGAGGCGAGGTCGGGGTCGGTATATTCACTGGCGTGACGAATGACATCAATTACACGAAACGCAAATGCGAAGGCACCACAGGAAACACAAGCATTGCGGAGTGGCTCCCAAAACTCTTCAACGTCATCAACATTGGGTTTATCAGATTCAATCCAAGTCACCAGTTCATCCTGGTGACGAGTGTAAATGAATTTGTCCTGTGTGCCATCAGGGCGTTTGGGCAACAGCGGCAGGCCATAATCAACGCCATTCAAATTTGAGAGAGCCAGCCCGAGTCGAAGCAATTTGGCGGATGCCGGATGTTGCTTGGGCTGAAGTTCTATGTGACTTTGATAACGTTGTGTGAGATAACGCACGGAAATATCTTCGACGAGTTGCGAGGAAAAAATGGACTTGGTTGCATCATCGTCGCCGTGCATTGTCAGCAGGCCATCAATGCTGATGTCGGCAACCCAAGGACGATAAAAACAATTATCATAACTCCCGGTAAGCGCATCGGCTTCAAATGCAAGTTTTTGTGCGGCGATTGTCGCCGTCATCCCTCCTGCGGACGCACCAGTGAGAACATCAATTTCAATCCTCGTGGCTGGATTGGCAGTTGCGTTGTGCTTTCCGATGGCATAAATGATTTCGTAAAGCACACCGGCTTCGTAGCTACCGAGCGAAACGGCACCGGATATCGTAATTGCAAGGCGTTTGGACATGATTCAAGTTTTTGATTCGCTTTCCTTCACAAAGGAGAGAATTAATCGACATCACCCATTTCTGATTATTTTCTCAACCTGTTTATTGAACAGGCGTAACTGTATAATTGCCGTTAGCTTGTTCACTTATACTCAATTGCTGGACATGATCGAAATTGATGAAGTCTTGCACCACCTGGCCCACTTGGCCGGGAGGAACTTCGGATATTGGCGGTGGAATCATAATTTTATTTGATTTGAAATTTGCTGACTATTTCTTTCCTTACTTTGCTGAAATCTTTGCCACAAAGAGCATGCGTAATTCCATGTGGGGAGCATCCTTTCCCCTCCAGAAATTTGTTTAGAAGTTTGCAATTAGCTCGTGGATTCACATTGATCCATTTTCTAATCTTCGGTGTATTTTGATCCTGTCTGTGTTTCATAGATTGCCTTATTAGTTGATTTTGAATTCAGTGACAATATTCGACCTGATATCGGAAAATTGTCCGGAGTTAAGGACGTTTCCTATACCATATTTATCTAATAAAGGCTGGCCAAGCCAGCCGCGAAGCTGATCTACATGCGGAGGACTTGCGGAAACATTGAGCCATGCTCGAATTTTAGAGGTGTTCTCGTCCGCTCCATATTTAGTTGGGGGTGCTACCGGGTTTGGAATTGTGCCCGTCAAATGTTGGAAGGTTGGAACGGGCATGCCGATATCCCCGTTGGTATTGATAGGAACATCGAAACCTAAATAACCTATTGCCAGAAGACGGTCGAACGATTGCGAAAGCCCAACGGTTGATCCGCTTGCGGATATGAAACTGACTGCGGCACCTACCTGCGTTGCGCTTGCAGCCGCTGCAGTCAGATTGCTTAAAAGGTTGGTGTAACCTGAATTTATATCGCCATTTGTCGTCAGCAGTGAGACGTTATTTACAGTCCCACCTTTACCTCCCGCATTTTGAGAATCTGAACGTTGCAACGAAACATCAACAGCACGCGCAAAGTAAATGCGTGATACCACACGTAGGAATACTACTGTGGGGGCTGCATTCATTGCCGCGCTTTTCAAGAGATCCTGATTCGCCGGTATATTAGCCCAATCCTGTAAAAGGGAGAGCAACTGATTGGGATCTCCAGCATAAGTGCGCGCATCAGCAATTGTTACCGAACCGTTCACTTGTTGACTGTTTAAATAACTCAATGCAACCGGGATCCCTTGTATTGGGAATGCTGCATTAAATCCAAAACTGCTGCTGGAATGAAACGAATAGGTTGGGAATGCGGCGCGAGGCAATGGGGCATCCACCAAACTGACGGCTTGAGTGCTGCTATAAGCAGCGGCATTTGTGAAAAGCGGTACCGGATGCGGCGTGCTCCCAAACTCATCTTTCCAATAGCTGTCAAAATACTCTTTTGAAAAATTCGTATAGGCTAGCCTAACAACAGCGTCATCAAGCGGCAGAAAACCGCTTTTATTGTAGGCGCTTGCTTGGTCGGATATGGGCGTTCGCACTAAAAAAACATCTCCCACTACAAGGTCTTCTGTAAGGGGATAAACTGGAATGACCTGGCTGGCACGAATCATTTGACACCAGCCTTTGGCCACTCCCTCCAAGTTTTTGCGTGCCAGATAAGAGGCGCACCCGGAGGATAACATCAAAATCAATGTTGCAATGATGAGCGGGATCGAGACGAATGTTTTAAATATGCCGGCATTTTTTCTGTGGTTTTTCATGGTTTGAATTTTGTTCGGCTTTGAAGCATGTGCATTTCAAAAAATCAAGGGTTTGAACACATGGACAATACTGGTTCACTACTGCATATTGCATCAATTGTTTGTTTTAACTGATTACAAGCAAGCTTTAAGTCTCCCAAGCTTTGAAGTTGGCGTTGTTGTTCCAACTGTTGGCCAGCAGGAGAAGTGTTAAATGTTTGGTTCACAGCAAATGCTCCGCTCATTAAGGTAGAGAACCGATAGTGGACATTTTTTAAATTCGCAATGTTGGCGTTATATGAGCTTTCAATTCCGGTGGTATCTGTCCCGCCATATTTTTCCTTCAAATATTTCGCGATAATGTCATCAAGAGTGGTATCGTTGAAGGGATTGACCGTGCGCGGCATATCACTCAACGCGGAAACTTTATAACCAGACCAAATGCCGGGAAACAAGTCTCTAAGCTGCTCACACGTTACACGATATTTCTGTAGTTCTTGCGGTTGATCATCGGGAGATGCCAACGTAAATTTTTCAGCCTGATCAGTCACCATTTTTATAAGCCGATTTCCGTAATCCATGCGTTCTTTCACTTCGCCACCCAGTTCATTGCGCACAGGAATTACATCCTTATTTGTGCTGGGGATTACTATGGGTGGATTTGTACCGGGGTTCACAATGGGTGGTTTGTCATGTCCATTGAAAAGCAATTTGTAAAGACCTGGCGGAAATTCGAATGCGGCGGCTGTAAAAAGCGAGAAGGCAACCAAGATTGTCAAAATCACAACTGCCCACAGCAAAACAAGCATCGGCTTTATAAAATTCTTGTCCTCAAATCGTGCAAGCTTGGCGAAACCAAGAACGCAAACCATCAATACCAGCACGATTACGGCACCAAATATGGCAACTCGAAAATCAATGCGCCACGCTGCCACGATGGCCACAACTGCCACAAGTCCCAACACGGCGAGAGCGTATCGCATTGCCGGCACTGCTTTGATTGCTTGATTCAAAATCTCAATGGGACTCCAACCCGAACTTTTTTGTTTTGGTAGTTGTTCATCCATATATTCCTCCACTTTTTGTGTGAATGGCGTCCATGAATCAGATTCCTGGGCCGCTCTTGTAATGCAGGCTAATAGCTTGTTGATTTGAACCTGATCTGAAGGCAAAGAGATGGTAAGATGACCGGCTGAGCTTTCCACCCACAGACACGGCAGGTCGGTTATCTTCAGGTCAGGATACCTTTTTGAGTCTGCGGCTGAATAAACATCGCCGGCATCTCCCTTCAAAACTGTGCTTGCTATCGCTACGTATAAATGATCTCCCGTGATGGCCGAAATCTCCTCTTTGTGATTATGAAAATAATCCCAGGCGCCTTGATTAACTTTCGCAAAAAGAGGGATGACTGTAATGACCATAATTCAACCATTAAGGCAGGCTTTCCACGCTGCGCGTAATTCATCCGCAGTTGGTTTGCGATTTTTTGGTAAATGACTCTCGATACAGGATGGTGTTGGTATTCCACCAACACCACCATCGGGATCAGTCACAATAAGAAAAAGAGCCGGACCCACCGGATGCCGAAACAAAGCTGTTTGTTCGTGATCTTCAATCCTGATCTTCGGCAAAAAATTAGAGCCGAATTCTCTCCTTGTATTAACCAAGCCGCTCAACTTTTCCACATTGTGGAATCCAAACGCGTCGAGCGAATATTTGAGGTCTTCTCCATTCGCAACTTTGCCGGAAACTTCTGAAGCGGCCCATAGCAAAGTGCGCTTGTGAGCGCTCGCCACATCCATACCGCTGGTTGCATTATAAACAAAAAGTTCCCGTAGTAATTGCATATGATTTTCCAGCGCATCATTAAAAAATGTCCGGGCCACCCTGATGATTTGAACCCGAATGAACCGGCAATATTCCGACCAATTTACATACAACTGCAACAGGAGAGTTGCCATCGTAAGTATGGCGAAAACAGCAATTGCTATCCATAGCCAATGTTTAAAATTCATCAAACACTCCCCCGCTCATTAAAACGGGAGAAAAATAATTGCCAGCCGCGTATTTGAAAAGATTAAAACAAAATAATTTATTCTCGTCTGATAGCGTTTGGAATTGTCAAAAGTTCCATTTTCGATTGTTTTCACGTATTTCCTGTGAATTGACTGTCAAATATGGTGTTTCTCATTGAGAGCAGGAAATTGGCCTTCATTTTGTCCTGGACGCGGGGCTTCAGCCAATATCGGCTTAAAACCTCTGTTTCTTGCGTTTAATGAGAAAGGCGACTATGAGAAACGGAATGGCAATTACAAGGGCGATGAACGGCGCTTGTTCGAGCATTTTAAGGCCATGTTGAATTCCTGGGTCTTGCAGGGGTGTCATACGCTTGCTTTATTCAGATTAGCCGCCAGATTATAGTAATTTCTTTATTTTATTAAAAATGATTCGCGCCAAAACTTTGTTGCGCCGATCTTGTAATTTAATAATTGGCTCTGCTTTCTTGTGATGCCAGATAATTATGAATTCTGGTTTGAGGCTTTCAACTGCAAATACCGTTCCACCCCAATTTCTCGTTGTGCAGACAATGATATTGCATTTTTCTTTTTTGAATCGCTGAAGGCTTTCAGCCAGCCGACTGTTTGGGTCGCCCTGGCTCTCAATGCCAATTAATACGTCGTTGATCTTCATTATCAGAGAAATGTCGGCTCCGGGCGAGTGCAGGTGTTTAATGGGCGTAGTCGGATATGCCATTTTTAACAACCCGAAAATGTTTTTGATTGTGGAGCTTTTGCCGGTGTTGGCCGAGCCATAGACGGCAAAAATGGTCTTGGGATTCATACGCCTCAATTCAATACTAATGCGACAAATTGAAACACAAAAAAATCATAAAATGTGTATATCAACAAGGATGAAAAACGCACGATTTTCCTTGGCGAAAGCGCAAAGTTACCAGTTGAATGCAAATTGGACTAAATCTTTGATTTCAGCTTTCAGCGGATCTTCGCTTTCAACGATTTCTTTTACACGCTTCCAGATTCTATAGGGCTTATCACCGGAAGACTTTGGACGTTCCTCCCAAAACAAGTCTTCGAGAGTGTCGTCAATAACGCGAATGTTAGCAGGTTCCACAAATTGCGCGATTCGCGCATTCGCATTGTATGGATCAATTGGAATAGCCTCAGCAAGTTCCGCATCTGTGCGTCCTTTCTTGTCTCGGTCATGGATTATTCGGAACGGAATCTCAAATTGTTTAAGCAAATTAGCTATAGGAGCAATTGTCCATTTTCCACCGCAGGAAACGACCGTGCAAAGAGATCGTTTTGCCATATCGACTTCGGCCTTGGCATAAAGCTCTTGCTGGTGAACCAGCAACGCCATTTCAGAATCACCTTCCACAAGCACGGTCCGTTTAGCAAAGAATGCTTCACAAACGGTGGGATGGAAGTCCAGAACAGCTCGCAGAGCTTCCCGATCTCGTTTCGATTCCACATCTTGGCCGAATGGGTCAACCTTGAGTTGGGAAACCGTGGGAGGCGTTTTTGAATTTTCTCTTTTGAACACCGCGAGAGATAAAGGATCTGATCCAATATCAATTAAAAATGGCGAATGGGTGCTAACGATGACTTGCCAATCCAGTTTCTGCGAAATTGCATGAAGGGCAGTCTTCAGCCTTCGCATGATATGTGGATGCAAGAAAAGTTCCGGTTCTTCAAAGAGGATGATTGTGCTTCGGGAGTGCAGTAAAACATTGGCCTCGTCCGTTATTTGAGCATTTTGTGCCGCCAGAACTTCCATCAACGCAAATATTAATGCCCGCTGCAAACCGTTCCCCTGCAATTCAATTGAGGTTTTTGTTCCATCATCAAGGGCTATGCCGGTATTTGCGCCAATAAATTTTTCTGCATTTGGTGTTTCCATCGTCAGGAGCACCTTGGCATCAATTGTTGATGAAAGCCGTTCCGATATGAGCCTCGTGACTTCCCCAACTTTTTGAATTTGTTGTTCACCTTCAGCCGCAAGTTTAACTTGAAGGTTTTCAACGGCCGTCATCAGGGTTAAATATTCTTCCGAAGTTTGAACCGCCGGAAGGATAATTTTGTTCAGGATCAAACCGAACGAGGTCTTGGCACCCGGTTTGCTATCTTCGCTCGCATTTCTAACAGCCGGAATTATCTGGGCTTGAGGAATGGCCTGCTGAAGAGCAGCATCAATGCTTATATTTTCACCGGACCACTTTGGTTCACTCTGCGTAATTAATTCGGGTTTTGTTTCACGTATGCGTTGTCTGACCTGTTCCTGTTTTGCAGTGGGTTTCCATGTAGTTTGGTTCGTTATACCCAATTCTCCGGCGACGGCCTGAATTTCGGCATTTAGAGTGGCCCATTTATCCGACCAGCCGGCAATCACTTCCTCTGGTTTGAATGCCTCATACACTTTTTTTATTTTTTCAGTCTCGGCTTCGATAAAAAACCGGACGCGTAAGCGAATTTTGTCTGCATGAACAACTCCAGCTACGCCGGGTGTGGCTTTTTCCCATTCCTGTAAATCACCAAATTCACCTTCAATGATCATTTCCTTATCTTTATGCCCCTTGCGCCATTCCTCAATGCTTGGCGATTGTTGGTTCAAAAAGATTTCAATGGCGCGTAATACTGAAGATTTGCCACAATTATTCGGTCCAATAAAACTGGTAAAACCCCTGATATTGATAGTTGTGTCTTCAATGCATCGAATGTTTTTTACTGTGATTGATTTTAATTTCATAAAGAAAATCCGAAAACTCGTAAAGACGTTTTGTTGATTATACTACTCCCGGCCAAAATTGCACCTTTAAAAGTTCGCCTCTATATCGCATAATGCTGCGAGGTATTTTGCGATTGCCTAAAATTATTCGCGGGTTAAGATGATGAAAACGAACTCCGATGACCAAGGGAAATCATCTGCAATTGTTTGACCAGGCCCATTTGAAAGCTCGGTTTAGTCCTGCTGGCGTTCATTTGTTTGACCGAGCGACCGGAATGAATGTTCTTCTCGACGAGATTCGAGTGCCTTCAGTTATGTGGACGAACGCTCCGCGACAAGTTTCAATTGCGTTGACGAATGCGTGTGATCTTTCCTGTTCCTACTGCTTTGCGCCAAAGAATCATGCAGTGCTTGATTTTGAAATGATTATCAGTTGGCTTGACGAACTGGATGCAAACGGCTGTTTTGGCATCGGCTTTGGAGGTGGAGAACCAACGCTTTATCCACGTCTGGCGGAACTGTGCCAATACGCAGCGGAGAACACGCGACTAGCTGTAACTTTTACTACTCATGCACACCACCTTGACGAATCGCTTGTTTCCGCTTTGGCCAGTAACGTGCATTTTGTAAGAATTAGCATGGATGGTGTTGGTGCCACATATGAGGCACTCCGTGGACGGTCGTTTGCGGTGCTTCGCCAAAAACTAACTGTCATGCAGCAATTGTCGCCATTCGGAATCAATTTCGTTGTAAATTCACGCACTTTTCTTGATTTGGATGCAGCGACTGCGTTAGCTGCCGAGGTTGGTGCATCCGAATTTCTATTATTGCCTGAACAGCCCGTTCGCGGTGCTGGCGGCATTGATAGTTGCACGGCTCAAGAATTACACTTATGGGTCGCACAATATCGCGGCAAAGTTCGTCTTACAGTAAGCGAAGCAGGTGCTGACGGACTACCTACTTGCAATCCACTTGATAAAGAAACTGGACTTTGTGCTTACGTGCACATTGATGCGTCTGGCATCTTAAAACATTCTTCTTATGAGAATGATGGTGTGGCTATCGGCGATGGCGGGGTAATGCAAGCGATAAATGAATTGCAAACTTTTAGAAGGAGGAACAACAATGAAAATCTGGCACGGTTATAGTTCAGAACACTCACACAATATCGTAATGATCGGTCGCTTCAAAACTGCGGCTGATGCAAAAGATGCAGACGCCGCAATCAGTCAAATCAGCGATCGGGTGCGCAATGAAGGTGACGCTAATCGTGAAGCGGAGCGTTATAGCCAAGCGTTGGTTGACCTCTTGTCAAAATTGAAAATCCACACTATCACACCCGGTGAGCTTGAGCAATTTACTTATGATGTTCATGTTGATCTTAAGAATGACCGAATAGAATTATGGACTGACGAAGGGGTGGTAACGGCGTTCTTGAAGGTGCTTGTTGATTCGGGCGCTCGTGTTGAGGTCTATTCTGCGCACGATTATCCTGAAACGGAGGAAAAGAAAGACAAATGAGGCGGCGATAATAGGAAACCTATGCCATCCGTAAATTGGAATGTATTTGAGCAGTTGCCCGGTAGCGCAGAGAATAACTTTGAAATGTTGTGTCGAGCGCTTATACGCCGACATTACGGGGGCCATGGTCAATTTGCAGCGCTTGCAAATCAACCGGGGGTAGAGTTTCACTTAAAATTGCATACCGCCTGCGCCCTTGGCAAACCTAACCGCTGGTTTGGTTGGCAGTGTCGCTGGTATGGAACTTTGCCAAGCGGCACGTCACTTGGGCAAGCGCGCCGAGATAAAATTGAAAAGTCGCTATCAACAACCGTAAAGGTGTTGCCTGACTTGACTGACTGGGTATTGTGGACACGACATCCACTCACTGCGGGCGATCAAAAATGGTTCTATGGCCTTAAGGCAAAGATGCACCTAAAAATGCGTCTCGATCTTTGGACCAAGGCGGATGTCGAAGACCTTCTTAATGGTGAAGCTGAAATTTTTAGGAGCACCTACTTTGGCGATTTAATTCTTTCACCCAATGCTTTGTCAACCCTACATGGGACATGGGTTGCGCGTGTTAAAAAGCGTTGGTTGCCTGAAGCCCACCAAGTCGTCGAAGCCGAAAGAACGTTAAGACGAATGCTTGGGGAAACCCAATCGTGGGAACAGTTGGTGAACGTTGCTGATCGGCTGTTAGCCGCTACCAAATCCATCAATGCTGACATAGATAAATTGACAGGTCCGCTTGCCACGACAACCAAAGAATTCGTTGAATACGTTCAGCTTTTTGCCACATCATTAAATGAAGCACACAAACTGCTTGGCAAGGGCGACCTTGACCTTCTCCGACAGCAGCTTGAAGCCCGTGTCAATATGCCTACCGCAAAGCTGACAACTGCCTTACGCAAATTGCGGGCAGCCCGGCAGCGTGCAGCGCTGATTGCCACAAATACACTTGCTGACCTGCGTTTAGGTCACAAGCTTCTTGATGAGGTCAATAGTTTTCTTGGAACACGACTTGTTGGTGTTCTGGCGGACGCTGGAGGTGGCAAGACCCAGCTTGCGGCACAATTAACAGCCCCATCGTCTGATAGACCTGCCGGAATTTTGATTTATGGCCAAGACCTCCACGCGGGTCACGATCTCGATGAACTAGCTCGTAAAGTGACGTTGCCGGGAACTGGAACGCCTATTTCCAACATGGAGGCTCTTGTCGCGGCACTGGACGCCGCCGGACAACGTGCCCACCGACGACTTCCAATCATAATTGACGGCCTAAACGAGGCTGAAGATCCACGAAATTGGAAAGGTCCACTCGCTTCACTTAATGAAACCCTTCGCCGCTATCCATACGTCTTGGTTGTATGCACACTAAGAACTGGAACGCGTCTTCCTACTGAGCAAAACGAGTGGCAACCTGCTCCCGAAGTGTGCACTCGAAGAACGGCTTTCGCTGATGAAGCATTGCCGGAGGGAATTCAACACTTGGAAATGTCTGAATTTGGCGGAGATACGACGGAAGCCATCAGGCGATACTTTCAATATTATAAAATCAATTCTGGCGACGTAGAATTGCCGCTTTTGCTTAGCCATCCATTAACTCTCCGTTTGTTCTGTGAAGTAACCGACCCAAAGCGTGAGAAAGAAGTGGGTATCGAAGCGATGCCTGGGTCGCTTACTGCTATATTTGAAAGTTATTTAGGAAAGGCGGCTGAACGTATTGCAGAACTCGCACCACTCAGTCGTAGATATTACGAACTGGACGTGCAAAGGGCATTCGACGAAATCGGAACAAGTCTTTGGGATCGCCGCGCACGCACCGTTAGCGAACGTGACTTGCGAAAAACATTAGGTGACGAAACTCGGCCATGGAATGAGAGCATTGTTCGTGCATTGGAGCAAGAAGGCGTCATTCTACGATTGCCGGGAATTGCTCCGGGTGACATAGATGTAATGGCTGTTTACGATGCCATGGGAGGTCATCTTGCGGCAAAGGCAATTTTAATGCGTCACGGTGGGAATGCATTTGAACAATGGTTGAAAAATCCGACGACGCTTGCAGCTTTGTCTGAACCTCCATCCGGTCGGTTCCGTCCCACTGTGCAGCCACGAACGCTTGAGCCGTCGCCCATTGAATTATCACCTGCCCACCCACTAGCCACTGATATTTTTCGAGCTTTAGTGGGGCTTGTTCCCCGGCACCTTAATCGGCAACAATTGTGGCCGTTGCTCGATGAACCGCTACGAACCCTCGCTCTTTTAAGAGCATCCCGTTTGGAAGGTGCATACCTCGATAATGCAACCGTTCAGGCACTCTTCATGCTCGCGTCCGAATCAAGCAAATTGTTTCCCCGATTGCATCAAACACGCGGTGCCGTAGCGCACCCTCTTAATGCCAATTTTTTGGATTCGGTTTTGCGTCCGATGAAGGTGGCGCAACGCGACCTTATCTGGACCGAGTGGATTCGACGGAATCGGGAGATTTTTCTCGACAGATTACACGATTTGGAACAACGATGGCGCCGTGTGCCGACGACACGAACATCTTCAGATCAACTTACAGCACGGTGGGTCATGTGGATGCTTACAAGCACAATTCGGGAGCTTCGTGATAAGGCGACTCGCACTCTATATTGGTTTGGTCGTGGAGATTCGACAACGCTGTTTGAGCTGACCTATGAATCGCTGGCAATAAATGATCCATATATTCCAGAACGTATGATGGCTGCAAGTTATGGAGTAGCAATGGCACGACACGTTGATTTAACAGGCAAAAATTTTGTAAAAAAAATATTGCCAGTTTGCGCAAAACGTATTTATGAGTTGATTTTTAAGGAAAATGCACCTCACAGCAATACCCACGTTTTGATGAGAGAATATGCAAGAAGAATATTGGAACTTGCATCATTTCATCATCGTAAAAATTTTTCAGCGGTGGAGACGGCCAGAACAATGCCACCATATAAAGATGGTGGTCTACGCGAGTGGCCAGAAAGCAAAACTGGCAAAGATGAATTCTACGGCCAAAACTCTCCATTCCGTATGGATTTTGAGAATTATACGTTAGGTCGACTCGTTCCAGGCCGTGGAAATTATGACTCAAAAAATCCGGAGTATCGGAAGATCAGAGCGCAAGTGCTGTGGCGGGTTGAGCAGCTTGGTTGGTCTGTCGAGCTTTTCAAAGAAATAGACCAACAGATTGCAAACGATCTGCGCTATCCGCACGGACGATCATCCGACGAAAATAAGAAAACTGACCGATATGGAAAGAAGTATTCATGGATAGCCTATTTTGAAATGGCTGGGCTATTGCGAGATCAGGGCAAAATAGGCAAAGACTATGAAGATGACGATAGGCCAAGCGATATTGCAATTGACCCGAGTTTTCCGTTACCGCTTCCGAAAGAGAGACTTATTTCAGGCGATTTTCTGGGCAGTCCAAAATTATCACTGAAAGATTGGATAGCGAATGGTGGTGTGCCAAACGTGTCTCCATACCTTAAAATGTCGGAGGTTCAGAATCAACCGGGGCCGTGGATTGCGCTTGATGGTTTTTTTACGCAGGAAGATGCAAGACGCGGGCGAAGAACATTCTGTTTTATTCGCAGTTTTTTGGTAGAGCAGCCAGACGCCAATTCGTTTTTTAAGCATCTATCGCAGCAAAATCTTGGTGGCCGATGGCTGCCTGACAATCCAAGAGTCATATACACTTTCGCAGGGGAAATCCCGTGGTGTAAAATCTATCCAAAATATGGATTTAGGAAGTTCCATTTTGTGGTTGCTGAAAAAAAAGTGAAAATAAAACGAAAGAGGCCAGCTTGTTTTTTAGACGGGAAGCAGATTCAATTAACGCGGTTCGACCTTCATCGTATGGCAAATATGCCCATCATGTTCAGTGCCGATGAGAAAACAGGTCTTTCACCAGAAGAAATTGAACGCGTAGAACTGCGCAATATCATTGTCGAGGAAGAAGAGATTCAGAGGCAAACCAACTCATTCAAGGCGTTGATTCCAGTTTGTGACTTCGGATGGGAAGGCAAAAATTTTGAGAATGAATCTATTCATGCGACCGTCTTGGCCAAAGAGATTGCTAATAGTCTTCAATTAGTCGGACAACCGCAAACATTTGACTCATTTACGAAAGATGGCGTGAGAGCAACATTCGGAGTTGCAGAACGGAGCAATTACAACAACAGTCAGAGCTTGTTCTTGATACGGGAAGATTTGTTAAAGGGTTATCTTAAAAATAAGAAGTTGTCACTTGTTTGGGCAATATGGGGAGAACGTGAATACGCAACGGATCTTATCAATAAATGGAATGATAGCAAGCGGCCTAAAATACCCTATAAAGTATACCAAACGATAAAACAATTCAAAGCGTAACGCTTTACTGTCGCACTTTATATTGGCAATGCCGCTCTATAAGAAACAACATTATCTACCGAACGCGTATTTAAAGTATTGTTCCACCGATCAAAACCCATCTGACAATTTATCAGCACCAATTTTACGGGCGACTTACATGGTAAGTAGGGGCAATCTGCCCAACGATTGAATTGCACGGCTTAACCGCCGCACCACTGGCTCCCAACGTGTCGTCGGCTACCGCTCGACAATTCTCTTTCTCCCTGACGGGCTAACCGGCTAAAGGACATCTACCCGCTGTCCTTTAGCAGAAAGAGAATTGTCGGGCGGGACGGGCTATCGCCCTTACCCGCCGACACGTTGGGGGACTGGTGTTAAGAGAAGGTGCTATCGCACCGACCACCAGCCCGCTAACGCGACAATTCGCCCGAAGGCGGAGTCACGACGGGTGTTACTTGGAGAAAGAGTCGCCGCGACTGCGGCACTGAAAATGAGCCGCGCCGAATGGCGCGTCCTTTTTTTGCCGGAACCGGCAAGTTTCGGCGTCTGGTTTAATATGCGGGATTCGCATATTCTCTGAATCTCAATCGGATTTCAAAACCAGTCGCCATTACCCCGCCGGCCTGTTCCCAAACATCCTGCCGGCGTTCAGTCTGATGACACGGGGACTTTGGGAGTGGCGACTGGTTTTGGAACCTGACGAACCAAACATAGTGATCGGAAATCGTGACGGCTACGGAAAGCCGTTGCCTTTTGGCATATCTGCCAGCGACCAGCGGCAGCATATTTACATCATCGGAAAAACAGGATCAGGAAAGACGACATTGCTCCGCAACCTGATTTTGCAGCACATCAAACTTGGACATGGCATTGGACTGATTGATCCGCACGGGGACTTGGCCGAAGAATTGTTACATCACATTCCGCCCAAGCGGGCTGACCACTTGGTATATTTTAATCCGGGTGACATTGAATTTCCAATCGGGCTTAACTTGCTCGCAAATGTCGCGCCGGATGACCGGCATCTTGTGGCATCCGGCATCGTGGGCGCGTTCAAGGGCATCTGGCGGGATTCATGGGGGCCGAGGCTTGAATATATCCTCTACAATGCGGTGTCAGCCCTTTTGGACTGCCGGAACGCAACCCTTTTGGGCGTCAACCGGATGCTCACGGATGACACATACCGGGCCAAAGTGGTCCGGCAGATCAAAGACCCATTCATCAAGGCGTTTTGGGCGGAGGAATATGCCAGATATGACGAACGGTTCAAACGCGAGGCCATCGCGCCCATTCAAAACAAGCTCGGCCAGTTTCTTTTGAACCCGGTGATCCGAAACATTTTGGGTCAAGTGAAGAACAAAGTGAGCATCCCATTTGTCATGGACAACCAGAGGCTGTTCATCGCCAACCTGTCGAAAGGCAGGCTTGGACACGACAAAGCGAATTTGCTTGGATCATTGCTGACAACGCAATTCCAGCTTGGCGCAATGGCGCGGGCGAACCGGCCAGAGGAAGAACGAAAAGATTTTTACCTATTCATTGACGAGTTCCAGAACTTTTCAACCAACGCGTTCGCGTCCATTCTCGCGGAAGCCCGAAAATATCGCTCATGTCTGACGTTATCGCACCAATACATTGACCAGCTTCCGCTTCCGATCCGGCAAGCGGTATTCGGCAATGCAGGGACATTGATTTCCTTTCGCATCGGCAATACCGATGCCGAAGTGATGGAAAAGGAATTCGGCAATACATTCCCGGCGAGTGTTCTGGTTGACCTTGACCGATATGAGGCGGCGGTGAAATTGCTGGACGATGGAATGAATCGGGAACCGTTTCGGGCGAAGATGCTGCCTCCATTGGAAAACCGCGTTGGCCGGAAGGACAAACTCATCGCCCTATCGCGCGAACGGTTTGCCGTTCGGCGCGCGAAGATTGATGTAAAATTGAAGCGGTGGATGAATTCAAAGATAACTCCGCTACTGACAGACGAATCGTAATATCCATCATATTAAAATTGTTGCTCATTTCCAAATTCCACAAAATCAGAAGCGCGGTGATAATGATCGAGACTGATGATTCCTGGACCCTCAACAAACATTTTTGCATAGCCAGAGCAAATACCCATTTTAAGAATTTCCAGTGATGTTTTATTTTGGGCAATGCCCAAAGCAAAAGCCCCTACCATTGCATCACCGCAGCCTATTACATCAAGATCGCCTTGCTCGTGTAGATTTGTTTTGGCTTGAACGTAATGTCTTTTTTCACGGTCAATCCATAAGGCTCCATTTTGACCCAATGACACCACCACAATGTTGCTTTTTATCAGATTTGATGCCGTAGTCACGATCTCATCTATGTTGACAAGGTTTCTTCCAGCCAGCCTGGAAAGCTCTTCCAGATTAGGTTTTACGAGCCTCACATTTTTACAGTCAATTTTACTTAACAAGGGAGGGTCAACATCCAGCAGAATAATTCCTTTGCGCTCGGAAATCAGGCGCACAAGCTTGTCCAAGTAGTCAGGTGGAGTTCCTATTGGAATGCTTCCCGACACAACAATCACGTCTCCTTCATTTATACTTGGATAAAGCGCCTTTTCAAGCTCATTTAGATTTGATTCCGTGACATGATAGCCTTGGTTTTGGACATGACATATCAATTCAGCGTTCTTATTTACCAATGTGATGTTTTTTCGTGTCACCCCTTCACAGGCTATGACATGAGCCTTTATTTGAGGAGATATGGACGAAAACGAGTGAACTTCATTGGCTCCGCTAAAGCAATACAAGCCCACTTCTCCTCCTAAAGAAGCGATGGCGCGCGAATTATTGACAGCCTTGCCAGCCAAATACTCCCTATAACCTTCAGAGCGGATAATCGCTCCAAGAGTAAATTGAGGTATTCTTATTCGGATGTCTATGGCTGTATTTAATGATATTGCGTGAATGTTTCTCATTTTGCGATTTGAATCTTATCCTTCGCCTTTTCGACCAGCTCCATGTAACGCGAATCTGTCCCACCATCATTGGTAATCAGTATAACATCGTCCTGAAATGTCCCAAAACACACTTCTTCAACAATGCCGATTTTTGAAATGTCACCGAGAATGAGCTTCTTCCTGCCGTTCTTCATGAGGCTCAATTTGTTTTTGGTTTCGGCGTTGCTATGGGTGGTAAAACCTTTTTCAAAATGAATACCATTAACTCCTATAATCGAAAAATCTACACCGCCTAGCTGGTCGAAAATATTTTGAAGCTGAACGGATTCTTGACCTTGCTCTTCAATCACGGCAAGGGTGTTGGGGCGGACTCTGCCACCACCCAAGTATAACTTAAAACCACTATTTTCGTCATCGAACCCCAGTCGGGTTCCTGTTTCCAAAAAAATGTTCGCTGCACTGATTGAAGTTGTGACAATTGAGATGTTAAAGAGGGATTTGTTTGCAAGGCGCGTGCAAAGAATTTTCGCCAGTTCGTCAGTTGTAGAACCGGCGTCTAAAGCAATTTTGTGACCAGATCGAATGTGTTGTGCGGCGACTTTTGCTATTTTTCGCTTCGCCTCGGCGGATATTTTGCCTTTCCATTTGTAATGCTCCTCTCGGACATAAAGCTCGAAACCATCATAAACAAGACCCGGAATTAAATCATTTTGAATGATCTTGCGCATCAATGTTTCAAAATCATTGGAGTTATAGTCCGGTGACTTTGATTTTAGAATGGCGTGCAGTTCGTCCACTTGCAGCGGTTTTGACTCTCGATACCCAAAGACAACCTGCCTGATTGAGTCTGCAATTTCATTTAACACTTCATCGGTTCGATCAATAACAGACGCCTTTGTCACGCTTGCCGGGCTTCTGAGCGATTGTATGTCCCTGCAAATCAGTGAAAAAAGTTCTGATGTAATTCGCTTGGATAATGCGCGCACCGAATTTTCAGTGTAGTCCTCAAGTTTTAGATATTTTCGTTCCTTGATTATTTCGGGCTTGATATTATTCCATGCTTCTTTATCAACAACAATAGGCAGGAGAAAAACCCTGTCCAACTTGCGCTCTTGCTCCAGTGTCCATGAAATCTCTTTCTCTACCCATGGTGAATTCACCGAAAAGGAATCAATGAAAAGCAAAATATAGTCGGTTTCCTTTTTTATTGCGTTTTCCAGACTGTGTTCAATTGAATCGCCTATTAGAAGTTTATCTTCATCAATCCATGTATTGATATGGTCGGGGAGAATCTTGCGAATTTCGCGAACTAACGGCTTTTGACCGCTGCTATGGCTAAAAAATATTCTCATAAAATGTTTCCAGTTCCTGATTGCGACAGCAACAGCGCAACTTTGAGACGCATTGATTATATTGCTTAAAATCTACGTCCCGCAAGAACCAATCAATGTTGTGCCGTGTCTGTAAAATTTATTCACGGCCTTAAATTACCCTGCAAACTTGCCGCAAACGACAAACCTTGGCGCCTTCATTGACTGCCTGCCATCGTGCAAAATGGCGCGATGGAATCACGCCTTCCACGATTCAACCGCGCCCCCATCGTTGCATCCATGCAGCTTGAGGAGCGCGACAGCCAGATCATCCGGCTCGTCCACCGGCACCGTTTTCTCCGTTCCGATCACATTGTTTCCTTCATGGGAGGCAGTCGGCAGCAGATTTTGCGACGATTGAAACTTTTGTATCACCACGGATATTTGGAACGCCCCCGTGCCCAAATCCAATACTACGAGCGCGGCGGCTCCCGCAGCATTGCATACGGGTTAGGAAATAAAGGAGGGGTGGTGCTGCGGCAGCTTGGCATCACGGTGGATTCTGATTCATGGACCGAAAAGAACCATGTCATCGGTCGGGTATATCTTGAACACGCCTTAATGGTGGCAGACGTGATGGCAGCGGTTGAACTCGCCTGCCGGAAACATGGTGGCGTCCGGCTTCTCTACGAAGACGAGCTTGCACTTCCCATGGAACGTCAGCCGTTTGGTTGGCAGGTGAAGATTCAGAATGGTTTGAAACTTGGCGTCATCCCCGACCGTGTATTTGCATTGGATTTTTCAGATGCAAGTGGTCAAAACCAGCGTGTGCATTTCTTTCTTGAGGCCGACCGGGGAACCATGCCGGTCACGCGTCATACGCTTTCTCAAACTTCCTTTTTCCGCAAGCTGCTTGCATACGAAGCGACATGGACGCAGAAAATTCACCAGCGGTATCTTGGAATCCATCGGTTCCGGGTGCTTGCCGTCACGATCAGTGCGGCACGGGTGAAATCAATTGGGGATGCGTGTTCCCAATTGAAACGCGGACACGGCTTGTTCCTGTTTGCCGATAAAACCATTTTGACCGGCGACATAATTTCTTCCGTCTGGCAGACCGGCAGGTCGGGGGAAATTGGGAGTCTGTTGGGTTAGGATGCTGTTGAATCGTCCAAATAAACTTTAATTCCGAGATTAGCGGTTTCCAGTTCCAACGAGAAATCATCGGGAACTTGAACGGCATAGTAAAAATCGGGTTTGGCTCGCACGTTCAGCTTCGTCATCACAGATTCAGACAAATGAAAAATATTTGTGCTTATCGCCTTAGTCCGCAGGCAAGTGCCGTCCGCGAGTTCCACTTGAATTTTGGATCCTGGTGGCAGGCTTTTCTGCTTGCCGGCTTCGACGGGGTATCCGGGCAAAAGAAAATTGCCCCCTTCCATTTTTTCGCACGCATAGGCTTTGTAAAGAAGTTGCATAACAAAACCAAATTGAACCGCACCGAGGTTGTGACACA